>NZ_JAMPKD010000010.1:0-249347 GCF_039961915.1 Trichocoleus sp. DQ-A2 | reverse complement strand
TGAGTTTCTCGGCTTAAATCTCTAATAAATCTCATAAGTCTCTTGTTTTCTTGACTTTTGTTTTAGCTTATTCTACTTTTTATTATGTGTAATTTATTTTACATAAGCACTTATATAACAAAGTAGGTTATGCTGCAACTAATGATAAAGCTTGGAGACATATGATATATGGCTAATGAGGAACATCTTGCTCTAGTTAAACAAGGAGTAGAAGTTTGGAATAAGTGGAAAAATGAAAACTCTGACATAATAGCTGACTTTAGTGGAAACATTGTTCACATATGGTATATACGGGAAGCTGAATTCAGAGGAATTAATGTCGGTAATTCTAATTCTTATGTCTCTACTCGTGATGCTAAATTTTTACCAACTAATTTAAATAAAATTAACCTTGAGGGCGCTAACTTAAGTAGAGCGAATCTTAGTGAGATTGATTTTAGAGGAGCAAACTTGAGCAGGGCGAACCTTAGTGGAGCTAACCTAAACGATGCTGACCTGACTAAAGCTAATCTAAGCAATGCTGACCTGAGTGGGGCACTCATTAATGGAACCAATCTAACTAAAGCTAATCTGAGCAATGCTAATCTGAGTGGAGCTGGTATCGATTTTACCGATTTTACTGGAACACAGTTAAATAGAACTAAGTTTGCTAGGGTTAAATTTAATAGTGAGGGTATTCATCTGCCGAAGGGTTATCCAAGCAATTTTGTATTCAAGTTTAACCTCGGTAGGGCTGACCTTAGTGAGGCTAACCTCAGAGGGTTTGACCTGAGTGATGCTAGTCTCTTTGGAGTTAGTTTGAAAGAAGCTGATCTTAGTGAGGCTAACCTCATGGGTGCCGATTTAAGTAGAACTGACCTTAGAGGAGCAAATCTTACTAGAACCCAAGCTTTATCAACAAACTTCACTTACGCAAAGTTTACTGGAATTTGTTTAGAAGATTGGAATATTAATAGGGATACAAACCTCAACAATGTTATCTGTGACTATGTTTATCTACAGAATAATCAACAGGAACGTCGTCCTATTAGCCGAGACTTTGCACCAAGAGAGTTTACTAAACTATTCCAAAAGGCTCTGAAGACGGTTGACTTAGTATTTCTGGATGGAATTGATTGGCAAGCATTCCTTGCGTCATTCTTAAAGCTCAGAATTGTGAGTGGCAGTGATGAGATATCGATACAATCTTTTGAGAACAAGAATGATGCCTTTATCATCCGGGTAAATATCCCAGCCACTGCGGATAAGGCAGAAATTGAGAAGTACCTGAAACGGGAGTATGAGCTAAAAGCCCAGCTCGAAGCTCGGAATCAACAACTAGCAGACTTCCGTCAGCACTATGCTGGTCTAGAGGAAATTGCTAAGCTGTTGGCTAGCAGATCCATCAATATTGAAGCGAGAGCTGTAGCAACGAGTGAATCTATGTCAGAAGCTTACAAATCTAAGTATGATCAACGCGGTGCCCAGATTGGTAGTCAGGTTGACTCGGCTCAAAGTGGCAGTCGCCAGCAGTCTATCAACAAACAATACAATTATGCACCAGAGCAGAGACAAAACCTTGTAGAGGCAGCAGCAGAGATTCAGCAACTCTTAGAGCAACTGTCGCAGGCCTACCCAACCTCAACAAATGCCGAAAAAATGGCGGTTGTAGCTGAGGCGGCTGATCGAATCGAGAGAAACCCACCACTCAAAGCACGGGTTATTAACGCTCTTAAGGTAGGAGGGACTGAGGCGTTTAAAGAGGTAATTGACCACCCATTGGTTAATATTTTGGTGGCTACTATTGAAGGCTGGCAAGACGCAGAGTAGCAGGAGAATGCAATATGTATTTCGATTTCGGCAAGCTGTAAATCAACTTCAATAAAGCCTTGCGAAACTTAGTTTTAGATGCCGTTGGCACAACGATCGCTACTTATAATGTTGTCGGAGAGTAGATTTCTCCCTTAATCATTAGCCTGATTCGCCTCCAGTAGAGGGTAAGCGTTACCTATCGAACCTTTGCAAATGTTGGGTTTCCTGCAACAACCTAACCTGCATGGTCTTTACTTTAATTGTTTCCACCAACTTAGTTTCAGAATCGGTTGGGACAAGATAGCGATCGCTATCATATTCACGCATCAGCATTCTGAAGTCCAGGGACTTTTCGATAGATGGAGGCAATATCGCAGCGAAAATCGATACTTGCAAAGTAAACTTCATCTCCTTGGCGGTAGATTTGAGAAACCCAATTGCCTGAATCGGAAAGGCGAAAACACTCGACACTCATCTGAGATTGATGAATTAACACATATTCTCGTAAAGATGGCGACGTTTGATAGTCAGCAAATTTCTCTCCTCTATCAAAAGCTGCTGTTGAGGGAGATAGCACTTCAATGACCAAGATGGGATAGAGGATGAAGTCATCTGTAGAGTTTGTATCCCGCTCATCGCAAGTTACTGCAACATCGGGATAGTAATAGCAGTCTGCTGACTCAAGCCTGACTTTAATATCTGAAGAAAGAACAATGCAGGGGGCGTGTTCAAGGTGATTATTGAACAAAGTAACTAAGTTGCCAGCAATAATAATATGAGGCTTCTTTGCCCCTACCATTGCATAAACTTGCCCTCGCCTATACTCATGTTTGATAGGACTGACTCGCTCTCCCTCTAGGTAATCTTCTTTGGAAATGTAGAAGTTTTTGCTAATAGTCATTGGATAGTTTTTCAAAACGAGTGGCTATTTCGGCAATCTGTAACCAACTTTAACAAAGCATTGCCGAACTTGGCTTCAGATTCAGTTGACACAACAAAATAGCGATCGCTCTTTTGTTACTGACGGTTGTATACCCGGAAACACACCTTATTCATCCTGTACTCCCCTAGATAGAGAAAGGGAAAGTAACGACCGTAGAACTTGTTAAAGTAGTGATACTGTGGGGTCTTAATGCAGTCGTTTTTAAAGCGATCGCTATTCATGCCACATTCCAATCCCTCCTGTAATTTAACAATAGGCTCAAACGCGCTACTTGTGGATTAACAGCAACTCAAGCCTTCAAACAGGAATTAGCATCGGCTGGGTTGCCAGTTTCCGAGCAATTCTAAAAACAAAAATTATAAATTGACATAACCGCAAGAATGTAGAGAAGGATGAAAGTGGTGTCTACCTCCAGGTATGTCAGCCAGACAATCCATTGATAGTTGATATAACAATGATTCCCGATAACGAAGCTGACCGACTCGCCGCAGTGCGTCGCTACGACATTCTTGACACACCTCCAGATGGAGCCTTCGACCGAATTACAGCTCTAGCTGCCCGGTTTTTTAATGTCCCGATTTCCATTATTAGCATCGTTGACCACGACCGGATCTGGTTTAAATCCCATCATGGGCTAGAAGTTCAGCAAATTGGACGCGAACCCGGACTGTGTGCCAGTGCGATTTTGCAAGAAGACGTTTACACCGTTCTGGATGCCAAAGTAGACCCCCGCACGTTTGTAAATTCCTTAGTAGCTGGGGAATTTGGACTTCGCTTTTACGCGGCGGCTCCCTTGCAGACACGCGATGGTTTCAACTTAGGCACTATTTGTGTAATCGACTCTCAACCCCGTCAAGTGACCGAAGCAGAAAAGGCAACTCTCAAAGACTTAGCCGCCATCGTCATTGATGAATTGGAACTGCGACTCTCCGCTCAGAAAGCCGTACAAGCTGAAGTCGCTCTACGGATGGCAGCACTGGAAGCAACGCGATCTAAAAGCGAATTTCTGGCGATGATGAGCCATGAAATCCGCACTCCGATGAACGGAGTCATTGGGATGGCAAGCTTGCTATTGGATACAGAACTAACGTTCCAGCAACGAAAGTTTGTCGAGATCATCAGTAGCAGTGGCGAGTCCTTACTAAAAATTATTAACGACATTCTCGACTTTTCAAAAATCGAGTCCGGCAAGCTGGAATTAGAAGAACACCCTTTAAACTTGTTAGATTGCATTGAAGCTGCCTTAGATTTACTCACTCCCCATGCTTGTGAAAAAGGCTTAGAACTTGCTTACCGAATCGAGACAGGAACACCTAGCATCGTGCTAGGAGATGAAATTAGACTGCGCCAAATTCTGGTGAACTTGCTAAGTAATGCAATTAAATTTACTTCTGCTGGGGAAGTCGTGGTTTCGGTGACAGCAACAGAAGTAATGGTTAATCAGGAATCAGCAATTAGTCACCGGCAAGAAAACCAATCATCCATTGCCCCTGATTCATTCCCTAAAACCTATTACGAAATCCAATTTTCCGTCAAAGATACCGGAATTGGGATTCCTTCAGACCGAATCAATCGTTTATTTAAGTCGTTTAGCCAGGTTGATGTCTCTACCGCCCGTCAATATGGGGGAACCGGCTTGGGACTGGTAATTAGCAAACGCTTGAGTGAAATGATGGCGGGTCAGATGTGGGTTGAAAGCGAAGTGGGACGCGGCTCCACCTTTTATTTCACGATCGTCGTCCAAGATTTTCCTGGGTGTCCACTTGTTGAACTCGATGCTGTTCAGCCGCAGTTAGCTGGAAAACGGCTATTAATTGTGGATGCCAACGTTACTAGCCGCCAGATTTTGATTTTGCAAACCCAATCATGGGGAATGATGACGAAGGCAACTGAATCGGGTGCCCAGGCTTTAAACTGGCTTCGGCAAGGAGAGCGTTTTGATATGGTGATTCTCGATAGGCAAATTTTAGGGATGGACGCCTTGAGCCTAGCGACAGAAATTCGCTCCTTACCGAACGCTCAAGCATTACCCGTGGTGATGTTGACAACGTTTGGCAAGGAACCGGGGGGGAAACAGTTAGATCGAGTAAAATTTGCAACCTTCCTGAATAAGCCGATTAAACAATCTCAGCTTTACAATACCTTGAGCGATCTGTTGGTACGAGAGCCGATCAAGGTGCATCGCGCACCCTTTACTTTCCCTGAGTTTCAGCTCCCCTTTGCCGAAAGTCTTCCCCTCCGAATTCTTGTCGCCGAAGACAATCGGGTGAACCAGAAGGTTGCTTTGCACATACTTCAACAGTTGGGGTATCGAGCCGATGTTGTTAACAATGGGTTAGAAGTGCTGGAATCTTTGCGGGGTCAACCCTACGATCTGCTGCTGCTGGATGTGCAGATGCCAGAAATGGACGGTTTAGAGACGAGTCGTAACATCTGCCAAAAAGAATTGGCAACCGATGGGAGCGCAAAACCTTGGATTATTGCCATGACGGCGAATGTCATGCAAGGCGATCGCGAAACGTGTCTGGAAGCTGGCATGGACGACTATATCAGCAAGCCGCTCCGGAAGGAAGAGTTAGTTCAGGCTTTGCTGAGGTACAGGGGCACTGAGGTGCAGGGGTACAAAGGTGCAGGGAAGTCGGGGATTGGGGAAGTCAAAAAAAGAGAGGGCGAAGCCACTACTTCACTGAATACTGAGTGCGGACAGGGTAGCGATGTAACATTATCATTCAGTACTCCTATTGATGCGAAGATCCTGGAAGCATTTGCTAAAACAGTGGGAGGGAAAGCCTCAAATTTATTGACTCAATTGATTCATTGCTATTTAGAAGATGCTCCCAAACTGCTGCAAGCAATGGAGACAGCAGTGAGTAACCAAGATGTGATCGCGCTCAGGCAAGCATCTCATACTTTGAAAGCCAGCAGTGCCGCTCTTGGGGCAGTACAACTGGCTACTTTGTGTAAACAGCTAGAAGCGATGAGCCGGACTGGAGAAATTGCGGGTGCATCCAAAATTGTTGTACAGATTGAAACAGAGTATGAAAAAGTGAAAACGGCTTTGCAGATGGAAGCACAATCAAGTCAGCAATGAATATTACTTGCACCGAACCAGATTCCTACCTCGTCCTGATTGTTGACGATGACAAATTCACGCGGATGCAGCTGCGCGCCATGATTGAACACGAAGGCTACACAGTGGCAGAGGCAAGTGATGGAGAGGAAGGATTAGCTGCTTACATCAGCCTACATCCAGATATTGTGTTGCTAGATGCGTTGATGCCGATTCTGGATGGCTTTAGTTGTTGTCGCCAGTTAAAATCACTTCCTCAAGGCGATCGCACACCTGTTTTAATCATTACCAGTCTTGATGACCGAGAATCTGTCAATCAGGCGTTTGAGGCAGGTGCTACCGATTACGTGACTAAGCCGGTTCACTGGGCAGTGCTGCGCCAACGGATGCGTCGTCTCCTGCAAGCGAGTCGAGCAGCGGAAGAATTACGGCAGCAAAATCAGCGACAACGGCTAATGGGAGCGATGCTGGAGCGCATCCGCCAATCTCTGAATCTAGAGGAAATTCTTAATACTACAGCCAGCGAGGTGCGGCAATTTCTTCAGACCGATCGAGTGGTAATTTATCGCTTCAATCCAGATTGGAGTGGCATGGTGGAGGTGGAATCTGTAGATGAGCGCTGGACTCCTATCTTAGGGAAAACCATTGTAGATCCGTGCTTTGCTGAAAACTATGTCAAGCCCTACAAACAGGGTCGTATCCGAGCTACGGAGGATATTTACAACGCTGGCTTGAAACAGTGTTACATCGATTTAATGTCTCAGTTTCAAGTCAAAGCTAATTTGGTGGTGCCCATCCTGCAAAACAGGGCTGAGGAAAGGGACCCGGAGAGCCGGGAGGAATCTTCGCTCAGTTCCCAAATAGCCCTTAGCACGGATAGCACTCAGTTATGGGGGCTGTTGATTGCTCATCACTGTTCGCAACCTCGGCACTGGCAACCGTGGGAGATTGATTTCCTCAGTTCGTTGGCAATTCAGGTAGCGATCGCGATTCAACAATCTGAACTTTACCAACAGGTGCAGCGGCTCAACACAAACCTCGAACACCAGGTACAGGAACGCACCAGCCAGTTGCAGCAAGCTCTCAAATTTGAAGCGATGCTCAAACGAATTACTGATAAAGTGCGTGACAGCCTTGATGAGAGCCAAATTTTGCAAACAGCCGTGCAAGAATTAGCACAAGTGCTGGGAGTTACATACTGCGATACGGCGTTGTATGACATTAATGGGGCTACTTCCACGGTTTGCTATGAGTACACGCTTTCCATGCCTTCATCTGAGGGAAGCGAAATCCAAATGGCAAGTAATCCGGCGATTTACTCCCAACTATTGCAAGGAAAGCATTTACAATTTTGCAAAATAGGCCCTAACCCAATTCAGCCGGTTTCCGGTGAATTTTCAGTTTTAGCTTGTCCGATTTTTGATGACCAAGGGGTTTTGGGCGATCTGTGGTTATTAAACGATCGGGAATATATTTTTAACGAACTAGAGATTCGCTTATTACAGCAGGTTGCTAATCAATGCGCGATCGCAATTCGCCAAGCCCGACTTTACCAAGCTTCGCTGGCTCAAGTTGAGGAATTAGAAAAACTCAATTTTCTCAAAGATGATTTTTTGAGTACGGTTTCTCATGAGTTACGCACCCCCGTATCCAACATGAAAATGGCAATTCAGATGTTGGAAGTGATTATGGAAGAAACCTGCAATTGGCGGGATGAAATCGCTAATAAAAGTGCGGAGAGACACCCAGGTTATTGCTATTTTGAGCTGTTAAATAATGAGTGTGACCGAGAGATTAATCTGATTAACGATCTACTCCACTTACAGCAACTCAATGCAGAGGCGCATCCTTTAGAAAAAACAGCGATTCATCTACAAGACTGGATTCCCCATATCGTAGAACCTTTTGAACAGCGAACCCACAAACACAAGCAAATCTTACAAGTAGAGATTCCCGAAGAACTGCCGATTCTAATCTCCGATCCATTCTGTTTAGCACGCATCCTCACCGAGCTGCTGAATAATGCTTGTAAATATACTCCGCAAGGAGAAAAAATTAAGGTAGCTGTCCATGCTAAATCAGAAAAGCTTCAGCTCGAAGTGACTAATTCTGGAATCGAAATTCCTACAGATGAAATTCCCCGAATCTTTGATAAGTTCTACCGCATTCCAAGTAATGACCCGTGGAAGCATGGCGGAACTGGTCTAGGACTGGCATTGGTTCAAAAAATGGTAGCTTATTTAGGAGGAACAATTAAAGTGGAAAGCGAATCCAAAATCACCTGTTTTTTAGTTGAACTACCGATTCTTTGATTTTAGTAAAACTTGTTAGCAGGTACTAAAGTAATTTGCAATAATTGTCAAGAAATCTAAAAATTCCATTAGGATTAAAAATACAATATTGATAAAACAGAAAAGAAGAATCAAGAGAAACTATGATGTTACAAAAAGAATAGAATTGCTATAGAGAATAAAAATAAAAACTTAAAACTTAGCTGTTTACCAATGAGCAATGACCAATCTGCGGGTAGTGTGCCAGAAGAAAGCGTCGGTCGTATTTTACAGCGGGGGGGTGAAGAACTGGCGTTGGAGAAAGTGAGCGATCGCTTCACGGTTCGCCCCACTACCCCCGACGCTGCATCTGAGGAGTTGGCGCAAACGATTCCCGCCCAAGCACACCAGGAAATCCCCGGTAGAAGCGGGATGACTCCTCCCCTACAAGAATTCATTGTTGACCCATCCCAGCGAGACGAAGCCATGCAGGCGGCAAGAGAATCTGAGGATGTCGCCTTTGCCAGTCATGTCTATAAACTTAAAGAGAATCCGCAGACGTTAGTTTATCTAACGGATCAGGTGACAATTCAATTTGCCCCATCGGTGGATGAAGAAACCCAAAGAGCGATCGCATCCTTATTTGGCTTACAATTGCTGCGACCCGTTAGCGGTATTCCCAACACCTTCGTCTTCGAGGTCAGTCCGCAAGCACGGGAAAATCCCATTAAAATTGCCAACCGCTTAATGGGGCGAAAAGAGGTACTTACCGCCGAACCCAATATCGTTGTTCGACAAGAAAAGCACTACCGGCCCAAAGATTCCCTCTATCCCAAGCAATGGTATCTCAACAACCTTGGCGGATCTCAGATAGCAGCCGGTTCTCACATTTCGGTTGAGAAAGCCTGGGATATCACCAAAGGCATCCGTTCCATCGTTGTCGCAGTGGCAGATGATGGCTTTGACCTCAACCACCCAGATTTTCAGGGAACCGGCAAAATTGTTGCTCCTAAAGACTTCAAAGAACAAGACTTCTTGCCGCTACCTGGAGACGACAATGAAAACCACGGAACCGCCTGTGCTGGGGTTGCAGTCGCAGAAGAAACCGGCACCGGCATTGTAGGAGTCGCCCCAGGCTGTGCCCTGATGCCCCTCCGCACCACCGGCTATCTAGATGACGAAACCATCGAACAACTCTTTGACTGGGCTACCAACAACGGTGCTGCGGTCATTTCCTGTAGCTGGGGGCCAGCAGCCGTCTACTTTCCCCTGTCCCTGCGGCAACGCGCCGCCCTAACTCGTGCCGCGACCCAAGGACGAGACGGTAAAGGATGTGTCATCGTCTTTGCTGCCGGGAATGCAAATCGTCCCATCAGTGGCACGATTAACGAGCAGGGATGGCCTAATAACCTGTTAAAAGGCCCTACCCAGTGGCTAGGCGGTTTCACCGTTCATCCAGATGCGATCGCAGTTTCTGCTTGTACCAGCCTCAACAAAAAATCTGCCTACAGTAACTGGGGAACCAACGTCTCTGTCTGTGCCCCCAGCAACAATGCCCCGCCGGGAATGTGGTTTGAACAAACCGGCTATGTCAGTACCGCCCCCGAAGTCAGAGCATTGCTGCCTGGATTGGGCATCTTTACCACTGACCGACTCGGAGCCGCTGGCTACGACAGCAGCAACTTCACCAGTGACTTTGGCGGCACCTCTAGTGCTTGTCCCGTGGTCGCAGGCGTTGCTGCCCTCATTCTGTCAGCTAATCCCGATTTAACTGCAACAGAAGTTAGGCAAATTCTGCAACAAACCGCTGACAAAGTCGTTGACCCCGACCCCGACCCCCAATTGACTTTTCGATTGGGCAGTTACGATGCAAACGGTTTCTCTCAGTGGTTCGGCTATGGCAAAGTCAATGCTTTTAAAGCTGTTCAAGCTGCTCAACAGCAGCGCGTCCAACCTTCGCAAGCCTCGCAAGCCTTGCACGGACGCAACGACAACCTCGTCCCCATTCCCGACTACAACTCCCAAGGCGTTACCAGCCCAATTAACGTAACTTACGCCAGTCCCTTACGAGATATCCAAGTCAGCGTCAACATTCAACACCAGTTTTTAGGCGACATCGAGGTTAGCGTGAGGAGTCCGAACGGAATTACGGTGCTGTTGCAAGGTCGCACTCTGGGTTCTACAACTCAATTGCAAGCCACCTACACGCTGCAAAATACACCCGCACTCCAGCAACTTCTCAACAAACCCGTAGCAGGCATCTGGCAGTTGTGGGTCGTGGATTATGCCCAGATGGATACAGGAACTTTGAACAGCTGGGAATTAACCTTGGGCATCTGAGTAGGGGCACTGCTGTGCCCCTACTCAGTCTTTTATCGGCAATCAGAGTATGTTGCTGGATATATAGAAATAGCGGTAATGGTCGTGAGTAATGAGCCGTCTCCCATTATTGATTCCCTAAAAGCTCTTGTTTGCGAATGAATGAGAATTTCTATAGAAAGGTTAAAACGATGACTGAGCGCCCGATACTTCATTTAAAGGGGGAGCAGTAGAGAGCGTATCCGCCTCTTCTACTTCGCATCCATCTATCTGTTTAAGCGCCGCTTCTAAATCGGCGGTTAGTTTTTTCGCACTTTGTTTTGGCGTATTGCTGCAATAATTCGCGACTGAGATCGGCTCACCAATGTTAACTTTTATACCGCATCCCCAATGCGGCACCGGGCTGCCGTAACGGACGCTAATCGGCACAATTTTGACATCCAATTCTGGTTGGCTGGATTCCACTTGCAAGGCAATGCGCGCCAAACCCGTCTTGAGGGGGTGAACTTGCGTATCCTGGTAGATGCCGCCTTCCGGGAAGATGACCAGCACTTCTCCCTGGCGGAGAACTTCGACGCCATGACGAAAAGTGCCAACTCCCGGATTTCGGGTATCTACTGGGAACCCTCCCATGCGGCTGATAAACCAGCCTTGCCACCCTTTCATTTCATCCGCTGACACCATAAACCGCAGGTCACGACCCGTCACAGGTTGTCCAGCCGCATGAGGCACGACAAACGCATCCCAGCGAGAGCGATGAGTAGGAGCTAGGATCACCGGCCCGGTAGCGGGGATATTTTCTTGTCCGGTGACTTCGGCTTTACCAAAGTAAAAGGGAATGACAAGATATTTCGTCACCTTATAGCCTAAGGAAGCTAGCCAAGGTAAAACACGGGAAGTAATAGGAACTACCTTGACAGGTTTTGGTGTCTCTATCGTTTGTTCAGAGGGGTCGGGCTGAGTCATCACGAATAAAACTTCTCACAGCATCCATAATTCCAGCTTATGTATGATTACGGCATCTGTCTTGTAGTAGAAGGACAGTTCTCATGCTGTCATTAGCAGAGTAAAAGTAAACATAAATAAGAGCAATTTTTTTGTTTTGCCTTTTGCCTTTTTACTTTTGACTTTTTAAGCGCCGTTGGGCAAACCAAGATTGCAGATGTTGGCGGCAGGCAGACTCTAAGATACCACTTATGACCGGCAAGCGGTGGTTAGAGCAAGCGCTATCTGGAATATTGGCAACGGTACGAATCGCGCCAGTTTTTGGATCGTCCACACCGTAAACGAGAAGTCGCAGACGTGCTAGCGCGATCGCACCAGCGCACATGGGGCAAGGTTCTAAGGTGACGTAGAGCGTGCATTCGTTAAGGTGCCAGTCCTGCATTGCTTGCCCAGCAGCTCTAAGAGCTAAAATTTCGGCGTGGGCAGTCGGGTCTTTGTCACGTTCTTTGCGATTTTCACCCTCTGCAATCAAGTTACCATCTGCACTCACAATTACTGCTCCCACTGGCACTTCCCCAGCATCACCCGCCTTCTCGGCAAGTTCCAGCGCTCGAATCATCCATTGTCGGTGAACTAGGTAAGCAGAGTCCTCAATTTCCGGTGGCGGAATTTCAATAGCCATGCGCTTGTGCCCGTACCGACTATACAAACGAAATTCACCTGTATTGGCTGATTCTAGCCTTGAACGGCGGGTTGAGCCAGTAAGGGGTCTAATTGTCCGCCTGTATTCAGTTGATAGAGGTCATCGCTCCCACCAATGTGCTGCTCATTGATAAAAATCTGCGGCACGCTTCGACGCCCGTTGGCACGTTCAGCCATCTTTGCTCTGGCTGCCTCATCACCATCAATTTTATACTCAGTAAAGTTGACGCCCTTCCACCAGAGCAACATCTTGGCTCTGATGCAAAAGGGGCAAGTTTGCCAAGTATAGATTTCAACGTTGGCTTTGTTACGTTCTGGATGACGCCCTAGGATTGGATTAAGAAAGTCAAACATTTTAGGATTTTTAAATTTTCTAGATTTGGATATGTGTTTAGCTGTTGGCATTCAGCAATGCGCCTTCGTTTAATTTACCAAGCCCAGGGCTGAGTACCTCTGTTTAAACTAGATCGTTTTTTCAAACAAGACAACAACTACAATATATTAATAAGTTTAGTAAACTAAAAAAATAATTTTATTAATTTTAAGTTTTTATGGTTTACTTCGTGAAAGGTTATAGGCGTTTAGCATTAACGAGTATTTTGTTCCAATAAATACAAAGTTTTTTGAAAATTATGCTAAGGCGAAAAAATAAGGCCAAAAGGGAGATTTGATAAAATTTTTGATTGTTGAGGATAAAAGCCAGCGAATACTTTTCGACCTGTTTCAAGAAAAAAAATCTAAACTTAATTAAAGCAGTCCTGAAGGATTCGAGAAAGGCGAGATTCCTGAGTTTGAAGGAGAAGCTGGGGATTTGAACTGCTAGCATCTCACAACTCAAATAGGATTGTTCTAGATCGGTTGACTTTTTGTGCTGGCTGCTGGAATTAATTCTCTAAGAGACATGAGCCAAAGGGGTTCGTAGGCACGAACATAGCTAGCTTTTCAGTGGTAGAGCGAAGATTTTTGACTAACTAGCGTTGGCAATGCGACGGATCGGGTTAACCTTTGAGGAAATACCATTCTGTTTTAAGGCACCCTTGGCAGCAGATTTCAGATTTTTTTTATAAGTTAATTGCTGTCTTGTCCGGGTTTGGCAGGAAAGTTGATAAAGAATGTTAATGCCTTCAGCCCTTTATTTGGTGAGAATTTTTAGCTAGCTGGTTTTTTTATTACAAAATACAATTGTTTCATTGCTTAAAAAGCTATCTGTAAAGCCATAGTCGTTTACTCAGATGCGATTCAATCGCCACATCTATGCTTACTGCCTACCACATTACCCAGCAAACGGTTCCGCTTCGTTCAATTAAAATTTAAAATAATTAATAAGAATGGTTAATTCTATTAAAGAAACTAATGATGTGTTCTCTATGCTCCACCCTTACGCTTTACCACTCCATCAAGCAATTGATCGCAACCCTCTGACGGTAACTCCTGACACGCTAGCCACAGAAGCGATCGCATTGATGAGTCGGGCGCGGGCTAGCTGTGTCATCGTGGTAAATGAGCAGGTAACAGCGGAAAAACCAACACAACTAGCGAAACAAACCCCCATCGGGATTTTTACAGAACGGGATTTGGTTCGAGTCACGGCTCTAGGTAGAGACATTAAAGGTGTAGCGATCGCTGCACTAATGAACCAGCCGCTGATTACCCTGAACGAATCCCAAGTACAAGATATTCAAACCATCAGCCGACTATTTTACCACCATCAGATTCGCCATCTGTTGATTGTAGAGGATGAATCCGGTCAACTGGTCGGAATCATGACGCCAACCAGTCTGATGCCAGTCGTTAGCGATCGCCATAACCCAAAACCGGAAAACTTCTTCGGCGATTCAAACTTAGAATTGTCTAAGCGGGAAACTCGTGACCGATTGCTGGCATCAGACTGCACCGACATGATTTCCACTCATACTCCGGAAGGTGTTTACCTCTACGTTTCACCTGTATGCAGTATTTTACTGGGGTATAAGCCGGATGAACTTCTGGGACGCTCGGTGCTTGAATTTTGCCACCCGCAAGATTTAGTCCTGATAGAGGAATTTGCTCAGAATGACACGGTTGCTTTAAGAGAACATCCAACTCAACTAAATTTTCCAGACATCAACACAGTTAGCTACCGAATTCGTCATCGGCAAGGTTATTACATTTGGTTTAAAACTACGCTCCGAACTATCCGCCATCCGGATACGGGAGCAGTGCAAGAAATTATCGCTGTTTCGTGCGATATTAGCCAACGCCAGCAAGCAGAAGCTGAGTTAAGAGAAAGTCAAGAAAAATATAAAATTCTTTTTCAATGCTTCCCAATTGGCATTTCTATCACCGATAATAACGGCAATATTGTTGAAGCCAACCAAGCTTCAGAAAGAATTCTAAAGTTATCTATTGAAAACCATAAAAATAGAAGGTGCGACAGCAAAGAATGGCGAATCGTTCGACCGGATGGTAGCTCGATGCCACCGGAAGAATTTGCTAGCGTTCGGGCGTTAAAAGAAAATCAAGTGATTGAAAATCGAGAAATCGGGATTGTAAATGACCAGGATGAAATCACCTGGCTTAACGTCACTGCGATTCCCATTCCTCTCAAAGATTATGGCGTTGCGATCGCTTACATTGAGATTACAGAGCGTAAAACCGCAGAGGAAAAAGTTGAGAAATCGCTTTCTCTGCTGCGCGCCACGCTTGAATCAACTGCTGACGGCATTGTTGCAGTCAGCCTAGAAGGAGATATTGTCAGCTACAATCAGAAGTTTCTTCAGATGTGGGAGGTTCCCGAAGACCTAATCGGCTCGCCTCGCGCTAACGAACAAATCGTCTTTCTTAAAGACCAGTTGAAAGAGCCGGAAGCCTTTCTAAAGCTGGTTTGGGAACTTTCCAGGCAACCAGAAGCTAAGGCATACGACATTCTGGAATTAAAAAATGGGAAAATCTTTGAGCGCTACTCCACACCGTACCGACTCGGCGAACAAATCATTGGCAGGGTTTGGAGTTTTCTTGACATTACAGAACGGACGCGAACTGAGGAGGCATTACGCTCTTCTATTGAGCGAGAGCGCTTGCTGGGAAGAATACAAGGGCGCATCCGCCAATCGTTGCATTTAAACGAAATCCTTAACACAGCGGTTGCAGAGGTGCGAAACTTTCTGCCAGCCGAACGAGTTGCTCTTTATCGGCTCGATGCTCGCGGTGCCTGCTTTGTTGTCGAATCTGTCGCACCCGGTTGTGAATCGATTCTGGATGTCTCGCTGTATGACCCCTGCTTTGAGGCGGAATATATCCAAAAATTTCAAACCACCGGGTATGTGTCAGCGGTGGATGATATTTACCAAGCGGATCTGCCTGCGAGTTACGTGAAGTTACTCGCAGGGGCAGGAATTCGGGCAAATTTGATGGTGCCAATCTTGATTCGGGAACAGGGAGGCAACCGAGAAGCGAATAATGAATCGAATAGCAACAGTCCCGCCCCACTCCGTCCCTCTTTATCCAATCCAGCCGCCAAAATTCATTTGTGGGGGATACTCTGCGTCCATCAATGCTCTGGATCTCGTCACTGGGAGCCTTATGAAATTAAGTTGTTGCAACAATTGTCCGTCGGGTTAGCGATCGCAATTCAGCAGTCTTCCCTCTTTAAACAGCTGGAGGAAGCCAACCGGGAGTTGCAGTGTATCGCTTCTCTGGATGGCTTAACTCAGGTGGCAAATCGGCGCAGGTTTGACGAATATCTTGCCCAAGAGTGGCGGCGGCTGGGACGAGAACAAGCGCCAATATCGCTAATTTTCTGCGATATCGACTGTTTTAAAATTTACAACGATACCTACGGTCATCAAGCTGGAGATAGCTGTTTGCGACAGGTTGCTGGTGCGATTCGGTTGATGCTAAAGCGCTCAACCGATTTAGTTGCCCGTTATGGAGGCGAGGAGTTTGCCTTAATTTTGCCCAACACTCCCTCTGCGGGTGCCAATTACATCGCCGAGTCGATCCGTTCAATGGTCAAAAGCTTAGAGATTGTCCACGTCCACTCTCCAGTTAGCCCCTACGTCACGCTGAGTCTGGGTGTCGCCAGCATAGTTCCCAGTTTAACGTCTTCACCGGCAGCGCTGATTGCAGCAGCCGATGACGCACTATATCAAGCGAAAAGAGAGGGACGCGATCGCGTCAAGGGATACTGCTAGACGCAGCTCTTCGCGTTAGAGTACACCAGAATCATTGAGAGCATCGCCCCGTCCTACAAACTGAGAATCTCTAACTTTGATTTTTTAACCTTTTAGATTTAAGGATCTCTGTTGCCGCTTCCGCCGGAACCGGGGGACTAAACAGATAACCCTGCAAACCATCACACTGAACTGAGTACAAAAAATCCAATTGTTCTACTGTTTCAACACCCTCAGCAATCACTTTTAAATTGAGTCCATGACCCAGTGCCATAACTGCCTTAATAATCGCAGCATCATGAGTATTCGTCATGAGATCGCGAATAAATGAGCGGTCAATTTTTAGCGTATTGAGCGGAAAGTGTTTTAGATAGCTCAGTGAAGAATAACCCGTCCCAAAATCATCCATTGAAATGTGAATTTCCAGTTCCTGCAACTTCTGCAACACAGAAATTGTCCATTCCACATCTTGCATTGCAATACTCTCAGTAATTTCGAGTTCCAGATAACGAGGTTCCAACTCAGTTTCAGCTAGAATTTGCTCAACAACTTTTACTAAAGTGGGTTGCTGAACTTGACGCCCTGAAAGATTCACGGCAATCCGGATTGGCGGCACTCCAAGTGATTGCCAAAGACGATTTTGCCTGCACGCTGTCCGCAAAACCCATTCTCCAATCGGAGAGATCAAACCCGTTTCTTCTGCCAGAGGAATAAATTGATAAGGAGGAATTAAGCCTAGTTCGGGAGATTGCCAGCGAATCAGCGCTTCCATGCCCACGATTTGACCTGTTTTTAAGTCTACCTGCGGCTGGTAGTGCAACAGAAATTCCTCACGTTCTAAGGCTTTGTAAAGTCGGTTTTCTAATTTCAGCCGTTCCAGTGCTTTTGCCCCTAGGGCTGGTGTATATAGCTGATAATTATTGCGCCCTTGTTGCTTGGCTCTGTACATCGCAGCATCGGCGTTTTTTAACAGCGTTTCTGCGTCTTCCCCATCATAAGGAGCTAAAGCAATCCCCAAACTCGCTTTGATGTGTAAAGAGGTATCGTGATAAGTCTCTACATCTTCAAAATGAAAAGGAACGTTTAGGGCACCCAGAATTCTTGTCGCAATCTTGGTGACATCGTCCAAACAAGTGATGGGGGAGAGCATAATGGTGAATTCATCCCCACCCCAACGGGCAACAATGTCGGTTTCTCGCAGGCAATCTGTGAGGCGTCGAGCTGCACATTGCAGCAGTAGATCGCCTACGGCATGACCAAGCGTGTCGTTAATCGTTTTGAAGCCATCCAGGTCGAGAAACACCACTGCCAGCATATCGCCGCAATTCAGATGAGTACTTGCCAGCGCTAGAGAGAGTCGGTCATTGAATAACAGCCGGTTGGGCAAACCCGTTAAGAGGTCATGAGACGCCTGATGTCGGATTGTATCCTCTACTCGCCTTTGCATTACTGCCATGTAGAGGTGGATTCCCACCGATTGAGCCAGCTTGAGTTCTTCTTGTGTCCACTCTTTAGCCTGTCCTTGGGTGATTTCTCGCCATGCTTCAAATGACTGGCGGGGGCGGACATTCCGTTCGTCGGGATTCTGACGACCTGCCCATAGGGTTTCTGTATTCATCTCATGCCGGAAGATGGTAAGACACCCCACGCATTGCTGATGATAACTGAGAGGCACGATCAGAATAGAGTGAATGGGCGTTGGCTCAAAAGCAGGGACTGCATATTTTAGTTGTGGTTCTTGATATAAATCGGGGATGGTGTAGAGAAAATTTTGACTTTTAAGATTTGATATTTCCCTAGCTACTCCGTAGCTGTGACGCGAAGACTCAAGGGAATGATTTTGAGGATTAAATTCCGACTGCAAAAACCAAGAGTTAGAAGCGTGATTGATGAGATTCTGATGACTGAAATCTTGATTGTTATCTTTGGATTTGTTTTCAGAAGGACTGTCTGGGATACCGACGCTGTTCGGTTTCCCGGAGATAATTTGTTGCCAAAAAGGAGTTTCTTCAATCCAAGCTTGGAGTGGCTGCTCGCCAGTCGTATAAAGTTGAGCAGGCTGACCTGTTGTATCTGCTGTAATGTACAATCTGCCAGCAGCACCGTGTAAGGCGCTAACGGTTTCTTCTAAAACGGTCTGCCGAATTTCTGAAATTTTTAGCGGAGAGTGGAGTAGACTACTGATTTGGTTGATTGTTGATTCATGCTGAGCTTGTTCGCGTGCGGTTTGAAGAAGATTGGACTGCGCGATCGCAATCGACACCTGATCCACGAGCAGTTGAACAATTTGTAATTCTTGTTCGCTAAATTTGCGCCGGGATGCGTGGTGACACACCAACAACCCCCACAAGCTGTTTTGATGTAGGATTGGCACGGCGAGAGAAGCACTCACCCCCATCGTTGTCAGATATTCGACGTGGCAAGGATCGACTGGGGAATAGCGGATGTCTCTAGTTACTAAATTTTTGCCGGTTGATAGGCAATCTAACTGTTCTTGAGTTTTCTGCCTAGAAATGACATCGACAATGACTCGCTGGCGGACTTTGACAAACAACTCACGAGCATTGGGCGGAATGTCCTCCGCTGGAAACCGCAGCCCCATCATAGAGGGTAAACAATCGCCATTTATAGATTCGGCAATTACTTCGCCACTGGCATCTGGGTGAAATCGGTAAATTTTGACCCGATCCATGTCTAAAAATGAGCGAATTTCCCGCGCTGTTGTCGCCAAAATCTCTTGTAGCTCTAAAGATTGGCGAATTCGGGTTGTAATTCGATTTAGCAAGCTTTCCCTATCGTAAGATCGGGTTGTCCCTGCCCTTCTTGCTTGCTGTAATGCCGGTATATTCTTTCGTCGAACCATTCAATTAAACCTGTCTAAAGAGAGAAATAGACCCCACAAATACCAGTATGAAGTGCTGCATCTATCTTGAGATATAAAGAAATAAATTTATAACTAAATAATTAAATGATGTTACGTCGAGAACTGAGTGTTACTTGCGTACCGTGCTTATGTTTTGCTAGTGTTCATGTCCACCTGAGTGCGATCGCACAGATGTTTTTTTAAGCAATGAATAGCGTAGCCCAAAAACTTGAAAGTCTCCTCCCCAGCTCTGGTATTGTGCCGTGGGAACAGATAGAAGCCACTCGAAAAGCACAAATCTCTCAAGCAATTGCACCAGGAACGACCCTTGATTGCATTGTTTCTCCCCGCACCGAGGAAGAACTCGCTCAGGTTATGGCTTATGCCTACCAGCATCGGTGGGGCATCTTACCCTGTGGCAGCGCTAGCAAACTAGGTTGGGGCGGATTAGTCGATGGGGTCAATTTGGTTGTCAGTACCGAACGTCTGAATCGCTTAATCGCTCATGCGGTTGGCGATTTAACCGTTACGGTCGAAGCAGGCATGAAATTTGCCGAACTGCAAAAGATTCTAGCGCAACAAGGTCAATTTTTCGCCCTCGATCCAGCCTATCCAAAAGACGCCACGGTTGGTGGTATTGTTGCGACTGCTGGGGGCGGTTCTTTGCGACAACGCTATGGTGGGGTGAGGGATATGCTACTGGGTCTTTCTTTCGTCCGCAGCGATGGTCAGATTGCCAAAGCTGGGGGTCGGGTGGTAAAAAATGTTGCCGGTTACGACATGATGAAGCTATTTACCGGCTCTTTTGGAACGTTAGGGATTATCAGTCAAGTGACGTTTCGGGTTTATCCCCTGCCTGAGGCATCTGCAACCGTAGTGCTGACTGGCACAGCCGAAAAAATTGCCGCAGCCACCAAAACGTTGCTCGCTTCAGCCTTAACGCCCACGGCTGTTGACCTGCTATCCACTCAAATTGTGGCTAGTTTAGGGTTAGGGGAGGGCATTGGTGCGATCGCTCGCTTTCAAAGTGTATCGCCGAGCGTGAAGGAACAGTGCGCTCGATGGTTGGAAGTGGGGCAACATCTCGGTTTACAGGGTGTCTTGTATTCAGATGCCGATGAGGCTGAGTTATGGCAGAAGTTACAAGAACAAATGTGGGCATCCCACACAGAGGCAGCGATCGCTTGCAAAATAGGAGTATTACCAGCTGCCGCCGCGACCATTTTGGCTCATCTGCAAATCTACGTCCCATCGGTGATGTGTCTGATCCATGCTGGAAGTGGGTTGGGACTATTGCGGTGCAATAGTGACGTTGTTGAAACAACAGCGATCGCGTTTTTACAACAGATGCGATCGCTCTGTGAATCTCACGGCGGGTTTCTGACAATTCTAGAAGCGCCGATCTCTTTGAAGCAGCAACTAGATGTCTGGGGTTATACCGGCAACGCTCTGGATTTAATGCAGAAAATCAAAACGCAATTTGATCCAGAAAATATTTTAAGTCCAAGTCGGTTTATCGGTGGAATGTGAACAAAGCGCTTTCATCGCAGAAAACACCGTCTAAAAAGTAGGGAAGATTAAACTCATCCATGCAAACATCAGAAAATTCTTTAACAAATTTAGATGACTCAAACCCGATTAATATTAACGGATTTGATAACGATCATCCCCCCAATCCCAAGTTAATTGATAGCTGCGTTCACTGCGGTTTTTGTCTATCTACTTGTCCCAGCTATCGGGTGATTGGCAAAGAGATGGATTCTCCTAGAGGCAGAATTTATCTCATGGATGCTATCAATAAAGGTGAGATTTCTCTAAATACTGCAACAGTACAGCATTTTGACTCTTGTTTAGGATGTCTTGCCTGTGTCACAACCTGTCCTTCTGGCGTGCAGTATGACAAGTTAATTACTGCCATGCGTCCCCAAATTGAACGCAATTATTCGCGCAGTTTGCCAGACAAGTTGTATCGAAAACTAATTTTTTCCCTATTTCCTTATCCTAATCGGTTGCGGGTTTTGCTAGCGCCTCTGATGGTCTATCAGAAATTAGGCTTGCAGAAATTAGTTCGTTCGACTGGATTACTCCAACGCCTTTCTCCCCGCTTAGCAGCGATGGAATCAAATCTGCAAGAAATTACTCCCAGAACCTTTGTAGATACCCTACCAGAGGTGATTTCGGCTGAGGGTGAGAAACGCTATCGAGTGGGCGTTATTTTGGGCTGCGTGCAACGTCTATTCTTCTCAAAGGTCAATGAAGCAACGGTACGGGTATTAACTGCCAATGGCTGTGAAGTCGTGATTCCAAAGGCTCAGGGGTGTTGTGCTGCATTGCCACATCACCAAGGACAGGAAGAACAAGCAAAAGCGATCGCGCGCCAAATGATTGATAGTTTTGAAGGTACAAACGTTGATGCCATCATCATCAATGCTGCTGGTTGCGGTCATACTTTAAAAGAATACGGACACCTGCTACAAGATGACCCCGATTATCAAGAGAAAGCCGTAAAATTTGCCGCTAAAGTAAAAGACGCTCAAGAGTTTCTATACGAAGCCGGAATAACGGCGAAACTTTCCCCACTTTCCGATCAACCATTGACTTTGGTTTATCAAGATGCCTGTCATTTATTGCACGGGCAAAAAATTAGCGTCCAACCGCGCCAATTATTGCGCCAAATTCCAGGCGTTCAACTTCGAGAACCGATGGATGCAGCGTTATGTTGTGGCAGTGCTGGGGTTTACAATATGCTGCAACCTGAAGTTGCTGGAGAATTGGGTAAGCAAAAAGTTGAAAATCTTCTGAATACGGGTGCTGAATTAATTGCTTCGGCAAATCCCGGTTGTACGATCCAAATTAGCAAGCATTTAGAACTTCAAGAGAAGACAATTCCGATCATGCATCCGGTAGAGTTGTTGGATTTGTCAATTCGAGGAGTGAAACTGCACGAGTAGGGTAATAGTAGCGGCATTTATGCGAGCGCTTATGGTACATACACCTCCTAAAACCTTGACTCTAGAGGAGTTTCTGAAGCTGCCAGAAACTAAGCCAGCCAGCGAATACAGCAAGGGTCAAAGCATCCAAAAGCCAATGCCGCAAGGGAAGCACAGCAAGTTACAGGGAAAGCTAGTCACTGTTATTAATGAGGTGGTCGAGGCTAAGCGAATTGCCCTAGCTTTTCCGGAATTGCGGTGTACCTTCGGCGGACGGTCAATCGTGCCAGATGTGGCGGTGTTTGCTTGGGATAGAATCCCTCTTGATGAAAATGGAGATATTGCCAATGTATTTCAGGCTGCTCCAGATTGGACAATTGAAGTTCTCTCTCCAGAACAAAGTCAAACCAAAGTAACCGGAAATATCCTGCACTGCCTCAAACACGGTAGCAAATTAGGCTGGCTACTCGATCCAGACGAACGCTCCGTGCTAGTTTATCCTCGCGGACAGCAACCGGAATTGTTGCCGGAAGCATTCGACGTGCTACCTGTTCCAGACTTGTTAACAGAACTGCGGCTAACGGTAGGGGATGTGTTTGGATGGTTAAGAATGGGAGGATGAACAGGAAAGACGAAGATTGAGCAACGATAACGGTTTGCAGTTGAGTCCAATACAGACCCAACCTCCAGCCCCTTCCCTATAGAGTGAAGGAGAGCCATCTTCAAGGCTCCTTCGAGCTTCTAAGACGAGTTTGGGGAGTCAACCCCTGTAATTAATAAATTTAAAGCTACTTGCTCAGAATCTGGTTAGGGAAAAGTTGAGTTAAAAATCTCCCTACCTTGGATGTCGGTTTTAGGACGCATTTACCGACAACTTGTCAAAAATATTTTAGGCGATCGCCTCTAAACTCTCTAGCTCACCGAGTCAGCGCTCGGAGGGCATTTGACTTTTGTATACTACTTTATGAGTTTCATTAATTTTGTGCATGACTTCTAATACACCCTTAATTCAATTTTTTGAAGGGATTCCTGAAGAAATCGGTAACGTCAGCTTACGGCGGAATCGCAGTTCTGGAGTCCGCACGGTATTGATGACATTTAACGAGCTGAAAGCCATAGAAAAATTCAACAGCTTTAAAAATAAGTTTTCTAATGGGCTGCGATTAACGGATGAAGAAGGTGAAATAAGCGTTGAGCCTTCTTCTGTAAAATTTGTTTTCAGCGGGCCAGAAGGGGATGATTTTCAGCGGTTGGACTGCGAATTTGAAATTCAGCGAGAAGACCACTGGGAGAGATTTATGCGGTTTATGAATCGCTATGCTGAGGTCAATGGTATGGCTTACAGCGACACGAAAAAAACCCCCGATAGCGAGGCAACGAGAGAAGCATGAAAGTAGCCATTACAGGAGCAACTGGATTTGTCGGCTCTCGTCTGGTAGAACGACTACACGCTCAAGGAAATCAAATCTTGGTTTTCAGTCGTAACCCTGCTAAAGCAAAGCAAGTCTTTCCTGCCAACACCTATCCCAATCTCGAAATCATTGCATATACACCCACTGAATCAGGCTCCTGGCAACAGTCCATTGCTGGATGCGATGCTGTGGTGAATCTATCAGGAGAACCGATTGCGGAAAAACGCTGGACTCCAGAACAAAAGCAGACGATCCTAAATAGCCGAAAGCTAGGGACGCAAAAAATTGTAGAAGCAATTAATCAAGCGAATCCCAAGCCTGCTGTCTTAGTTAATTCTTCTGCAATTGGCTACTACGGCACCAGCGAGACGGCTGCCTTTGATGAAACTAGCTCAGCCGGTAATGATTTTCTCAGCACTGTCTGTAAAGAATGGGAAACAGAAGCCCAAAAAGTCAAAGACAGCGGCACGCGACTGGTAATTGTGCGAACTGGAATTGTCTTAGGAATGGGAGGGGCACTTGCCAAAATGCTTCCCCCCTTCAAAATGTTTGCTGGTGGCCCCATTGGTTCAGGGCGTCAGTGGTTCTCCTGGATTCACCGAGACGATTTAGTGAATCTAATTCTATTTGCACTCAGCCATCCGGAAATTGAAGGTGTCCTAAACGGTACAGCTCCGAATCCAGTCCGGATGAACGAATTGGCTCAAACTTTGGGAGAAGTTTTAAATCGACCCTCCTGGCTACCAGTTCCCAGCTTTGTTTTAGAAGGTCTTTTAGGAGATGGTGCCCAAGTCGTTTTGGAAGGGCAACAAGTTCTTCCAAAACGCACCTTGTCCCAAAGATTTGAATATCAGTATTCAACCCTAAAACCAGCGCTGACAGAAATTGTGAAGGAATAGACAATTCGGTAAAAGGTAATTGTTATGAGTGTTGAGTTATGAGTTTTGAATGAATACCTCATTACTCATCACTCTACCCATTACCGATTACCCTTCCTTCAACTTTCAACCTTTAAACCTTCAACCGGCAGGCTGTCACCTTCAACCTTCAAATTTTCAACTGGCAAACTGTCATCATCCTGCACCCGCTGTAGTTTAGCTCCCAGCTGCCGTAGTTTATCCTCCAGTTTTTCGTAACCCCGATCTAGATGCTGCAATCCTCGAATGATTGTTTTTCCTTCTGCCGCCAGCGATGCCAAAACCAACGCCGCCGAAGCACGCAAATCAGTAGCTAGTACAGGTGCCCCCGATAACATTGGCACACCCCGCACAATTGCATGATTGCCTTTCACGCGAATATCTGCACCCATGCGATTCAACTCTGCCACATGACGCAATCGGTTTTCAAAAACCGTTTCGCTAATCACGCTGTCCCCTTCACTGAGGGTCAGCAATGCCATAAATTGTGCCTGCATATCCGTGGGGAATCCAGGATATGGCAATGTTTCAATATCTGTTGCCGTGTGTGTTTGTCCTCCGATAATCCGCAGGCAGTCGGGCGCTTCTTCGAGTACCGTCGCTCCAATTTCCCGCAGCTTGGCAATCACAGCCGTGAGATGGTCTGGAATAATTGGGGACAGACTTAGTTCTGAATGGGTAATTGCTCCTGCAACGAGCAATGTCCCCGCCTCAATCCGGTCGGGAATGATGCTGTAATCTACAGAATGTAAGCTGGGAACACCAGAAATCACAATTGTATTGGTACCTGCACCGCGAATCTTGGCTCCCATTGCAATGCAGAAATTAGCGAGATCCACGACTTCTGGTTCTTGGGCGGCGTTTTCTAGGATTGTTTCTCCCTCTGCTAGGGTTGCCGCCATCATCAGTGTCTCTGTCGCACCAACACTGGGATAGTCCAGATAAATTTTGGCTCCCTTTAATCTTCGATTGCTGCCAGTTACATGGGCATTGACCATCCCATGATCAATTTGGACATCTGCCCCCATGTCCCGCAAACCTCGGACGTGAAGATCGACGGGTCTGGCACCGATAGCACAACCGCCAGGTAGTGGCACTTTTGCTACACCCAGTCGCGCCAGCATCGGTCCAACGATAAAGAAACTAGCTCGTAGCTGAGAAACTAACTCGTAGGGCGCTTTTGATTGTCCAATGTGGCTAGCGTTGATGTCGAGAATGTCGCCATTCCATTCCAGCTTCAGGTCTAGGGACGACAGAATTTGACCCATGCGCTTGACATCGACAAGCGAGGGAACGTTACGGATTCGGCAATCTTCAGGACACAGCAAGGCTCCTGCCATGATCGCTAGTGCCGCGTTCTTTGCGCCGCTAATCTTGACGTGCCCTTGCAAGGAAGCTCTACCCCAAATGTGCAAAACGGACTTGTCTTCTTCGGGCAGAGAGTAAGTATCGGTCAGGCTGAGAGGGGGGTTAATAGGTCTGTCCTCCAAATTTCACGGAATAGGGTGGCTTTTTTTTAAATTTGGTTTTGATTCTACAGGAAAGATTTTAAATGTCTAGATTAGCAATCCCGCTTCATTGTCAGTCGATGAAGCATTGTACCTTGTATCGGTTCACTTTTCCGGATAAAAGGTATTGACAAATTCTAGGGTTTGTTGCAAGATAGTAAATCGGTGGTATAAATCCAGACGTCAGCGGAACTGGCGGAATTGGCAGACGCGCTAGATTCAGGTTCTAGTGTTCGCAAGGACTTCCGGGTTCAAGTCCCGGGTTCCGCATTTTTAGGACTGAGGTATCAGGACTGAGGACTGAGTAGAAAAAAGTGGCGATCGAGATAGGGTAGTCAGACGCTAATAAAGAATTTCGTCACTTAGTAACACTCAGAACTCAATCCTTTGCCAGATTGGGAAAAAGTTCTTTCTTGCCTTTTGACACTTTCTCAGTCCTACAGTCCTCAGTCCTCAGTCCTAATTCTTGTTGATGTTGACGAGTCTCCAGAATCCTCTGGTCAAGCAAATTCGCAAGTTACATCGCTCCAAGGAACGGCGGGAGCAGCAAATATTTTTGTTGGAAGGGACGCATTTGCTAGAGGAAGCTTGTGCGGTTGATTATCCGTTAGAAACGGTCTGTTCTACGCCTCAATGGCAGGAGCGTCACCAGCAATTGTGGGAGAAAGCTTGTAATCGATGTCAAAGGGCTGAAGTGGTGAGCGAGGAAGTTCTGAAAGCGATCGCTACCACGATTCAACCTGATGGTGTTATCGCTACGGCACCCCGGATGAGCCGCCAGGTGTCCCCATTGCCAGCTACGGGTTTGGGGCTAATTTTGGAAACCGTGCAAGATCCCGGCAACCTCGGCACGATGATTCGTACTGCCGCCGCTGCGGGTGCGGATTGGTTGTGTGTCAGTGAAGATAGTGTGGATCTGGACAATCCAAAGGTGCTGCGAGCCTCTGCTGGACAATGGTTTCGGCTACCGATGCGGATCAGTTCCGATTTGATCGCAGATATCTCTCAGTGTCGGGAACGAGGAATGCAAGTCGTGGCAACTGTGCCTAGTGCGACTTTAACCTACTGGGAGGTAGACTTACGCCGTCCCACGCTGATTTTGATGGGCAATGAAGGTGCTGGATTGTCTTCAGAGTTAGTTTCACTGGCACAGGTGCAAGTGACCATCCCCCTGAGTCCAGGAGTCGAGTCGCTAAACGTGGCTGTAGCAGCTGCTTTGATGTTGTACGAAGTAAAGCGTCAGAATGGCAGAAGTTAGGAAGTAGGCGCTCATCAGTAGTTATGGGTCAACAATGGTTAGTGTTTTTTTCGCTTTTCCCAACCAATTACTTGCTATCCGTTCCCCGATGATTTAGTCTTTTTCTGCATATATTCCTCAATGTCAGCAGCGGCTTGTTCCAGCTCATCTGCTTCAGTCAATTCTTTTTGATGATTACCGCTGTCCGACTCTGACTGGGATCGAGCCGTCTGATTGTCCGGCAATTCCAATAAATCCTGCAATTGCTCAAGCGATTCGCTAAACGCTTTATCAGCGGCGCGACGATGGTCTTGGTCACTCTGATTCATTACGCTGGTTCCACAAACACTGCTTTTGATGGCAGGGCACCCTAGTAATTGACAGCGATCGCTCAATTCGAGCGATCGCTGGATTTCTTTTAGTTTCTAAGATATAACACGCGGCTGAAGGGATGACTCATTCGTAATTTTTTTAGAGAAAATTGTAAGGAGAATAACTTGCACTCTTTCACTCCACAACCGATTGGGGACTTGCGCTCACCGTTGGTCAAGCTGAAAATGAGGAGGGCATCGTCGTCTAGGGGAGAGTAACGTGACTCAAGGATTTGATTACGATTTAGTGATTATTGGAGCCGGTGTCGGCGGACATGGCGCTGCCCTACACGCCGTTTCCTGCGGTCTCAAAACCGCCATTGTGGAAGCAGCCGATATGGGCGGCACCTGCGTGAATCGGGGCTGCATTCCTTCTAAAGCTTTGTTGGCAGCATCCGGTCGAGTGCGAGAGTTACGCAATGCCCACCATCTGAAATCGCTGGGGATTCAAGTTGCAGGCGTTGAGTTTGACCGACAAGCGATCGCAGACCATGCGAACAACCTTGTCTCCAAGCTTCGCGGCGATTTGACAAACAGTTTGAAACGGCTGGACGTTGAAATTCTCCAAGGTCGGGGGAAAATTGCGGGACCGCAAAAAGTCACCATCAGCACGGGATCGGGTGAAAAAACCGTTACGGCAAAAGACATTATCATTGCATCTGGGTCAATTCCTTGGGTTCCACCAGGAATTGAAATTGATGGCAAAACTGTTTTTACCAGCGATGACGGCGTGAGATTGGAGTCGCTACCTTCCTGGATTGCGATTATTGGCAGCGGTTACATTGGTCTAGAATTTTCAGATGTTTACACTGCATTAGGCGCTGAAGTCACCATGATTGAAGCGTTACCCCAGCTGATGCCTGGGTTTGACCGGGACATTGCCACGATTGCCGAAAGAGTGCTGATTAAGCCGCGTGACATTGAAACGAAAGTAGGCACGTTGGCGAAGAGTGTTAAACCGGGTTCTCCCGTGGTCATTGAGCTAGCCGACGCCAAAACGAAAGAAGTTGTGGACGTGCTAGAAGTAGACGCTTGCTTGGTTGCTACAGGTCGCATTCCGGATACTAAGGACTTGGGGCTGGATGCTATCGGCGTTGAGACAAATAGAGGCTTTATCCCCGTCGATGACCGGATGGCAGTCTTGTCAAGTGGCGAACCCGTGCCTCACCTGTGGGCAATTGGAGATGCTACGGGCAAGATGCAGCTGGCTCATGCGGCGTCGGCTCAAGGCGTCGTGGCGGTAGAGAATATCTGCGGGCGTCACCGTTTGATCGATTATCACAGCATCCCTGCCGCCGCCTTTACTCACCCAGAAATTAGCTTTGTCGGCAAGACGGAACTGGCGGCGAAAGACATGGGGAAAGAGGAGGGGTTTGAAGTCGCGGTGGCGAAGAGTTATTTCAAAGGAAACTCGAAAGCGATCGCAGAAGGGGAAGCCGACGGGATGGCAAAAGTCATCTACCGCAAAGATACAGGCGAAGTGCTGGGCGTCCACATCATCGGAATGCATGCAGCGGATTTGATTCACGAAGCCGCAAACGCGATCGCTCAACGCAATTCTGTCCAGACTCTGGCATATTTTGTCCACGCACATCCTACCCTCTCAGAAGTATTGGATGAAGCTTACAAACGGGCTGTAGGTTCTCATTAGGGAGAAGAGTCATTCGTGATTTGTCATTCGTCGATTGCTGGTGACGAATGACGAATCACCGTTGACAAATGACCCCTACTAAGCCCCCATTCCCCATGAATAATTGTGCCAAACTAGGAAATATGCAAATTCGCCGCCGTCCCCCAAATCCATCGATTGCTATCAGCACTTTACGCTATCAGGTTGCCGTACCTGATGCCAAACCCCGCCACATTCTGGAGGAAATTGTCTGGCAAAAAGAAACGGAAGTTGACCAGATGCGAGAACGCCTGCCCTTAGTGGAGTTGCGGCGTCAAGTGCAGTCTGCACCTGCACCTCGTGATTTTATCGGTGCTTTGCGGCAAGGGAAGACAAAACCTGCCTTGATTGCAGAAGTCAAAAAGGCTTCTCCCAGTAAAGGTGTGATTCGGGAAGATTTCGACCCAGTGGCGATCGCGACTGCTTACCAGCAAGGAGGAGCCAGCTGTTTATCAGTCTTGACCGATCGAAAATTTTTTCAAGGGAGTTTTGAAAATCTGACGGCTGTTCGCGCTGCCGTAGACTTGCCCGTTTTATGTAAGGATTTTCTAATCTATCCTTACCAAATTTATCTCGCCCGACGCCACGGAGCCGATGCCGTTCTCTTGATTGCAGCAATTCTCAGCGATCAAGACCTCCAATACTTTGTCAAAATTACCAATGCTTTGGGGATGACACCGCTGATTGAAGTGCATACTCTAGCAGAATTAGACCGAGTATTCTCCTTAGAAGGCGTTACCCTAGTTGGTATAAATAATCGCAATCTGGAAGATTTTTCCGTAGACTTACAAACAACCTGCCAGATTTTAGCGGCGCGAGGTAGCGAGTTGCGGGATCGGGCGATCGCTGTCGTTAGCGAATCGGGTCTGCACACGCCATCTGACCTTCGCTTGGTTGTGCAAGCGGGTGCTGATGCGGTGCTGATTGGTGAGTCCTTGGTGAAACAGTCCGACCCTGCTGTTGGCATCGCCAAGCTGTTTTCCTAGAATGAAAACCCTTTTGCAGGATAAAGGAGGGAGGAGGAAGGATGAAAGATTGAATAAAGAACTTTTTCATTCCCCCTTCCGCCTCATCCTTGCCCAATATCTTGACCCCTATAGGTAAATTAGGTTTCATGGAGCCAATTCCTCTTCCCTCTCGTATCCACTACGAATTACTCCTGCAAGTGTTGGAACGCCACACCTCGTTCGCCGTTAGTCAAAAACCGGCAGTGCGGGAGCAAGTTCACCAGCTGATCGGTACTCTTCGCAAAGCAATGGCTCAACAGAAGCAACTCGAACAAACTTGCGAACGAGCAAATTTACCAATTGATTACCGTTGGTCTCTGAATAACATTGCCTTCGATCAACCACCTTCGCCAGATATTGTCACCGGACACCGAGAACCCAAGGTATAAAAGGTATTGAGATTAGAAAGGGTGTGGGGCGAAGCCAGAGTTGTTAAATACCTGAATTCTGTGCCTAGATGCTGGCACTGATGCTTCGTCCTCAATACAGAAAAATCGCCGGAAAGCCCTAAAATTAGGGTCAATGCTTTCTACTTACTTAAGTGATAAACAGTGATAAACGCTCCGAGAACTGCTAACTGCTAACTCATCACTCGGAAATGCGAGATGGCTGTTGGATGCTCCAAGACCGTTATTGACTTCTGGGAGGTTCGGAGTGACTGAACCAGATTCAGCCGATCGTTTTTGGTTAAATTCAAAGGAAGCTTCAGCAGACGCAGAGGCAAAGGATGCTCTTGCTACTCCACAGCCTCATCCCAGCGAATTACCCTCGTTAGAAGACTCACAAGGGCAATCCTGTGAACTGGAGCCTCCAGAACCGCTGGAATTGGCGCGATCGCCTTCGCAAGAACAGCAGCAGTTAGCTCGCATTCATCAGTTAGAGCAGGCGTTGGAGGAATCCCAAGCTTGTGTCAGTGAGTTGAGGCTCCAACTGAGCGAGCAACATCTTTTAGAAACTCAGCTGGCATCGACAGAGGAAGCCGCGAATCTTCAACAGCGGGCGCTCGATCAATTCAAGCAACAGCTTTTCGAGCAGCAGCAAGCGCTAGAGAATCATCAATCGCAAGCGGTTCTCAAAGAGGAAACGGTTCAAGAATTGTTAGCGACGATCGAAACTTTAGCTGAGGCGCAGCAAGGGGAATTAGGACGTTTGCGGAGGCAGCTGGCTCAGAGCCGGCAGACTATCCAAAACAGTCAAACGCTTCTGGAACAAGAGCTAGCGAACCGACAAACAGCCTTAGAAGCACAGCAACAACGAGTGCAGGAGCTAGAATTTCAAATTCTGGAAGCTCGAACTGTAGTGAGGCGTTTGGAGGTGCAGGCGCTAGAGCAGGAGCAGCAAATGCAGGCGCTTTACCGTCGATGTAGCGATCGCGCTACAGTTATCAATCAGCTAGAAGATCAACTCCAAGAAGCCAACGAAACTTTGGAAGAACAGCAACAACTGTTGGCAAACCTTTCCGAGACTGAAGACTTGGTTGGTGAACAGGATGCAACCATTAAAGCTCTTCACCGCCAGATTGAAGACCTAGAAAACCAGCTAGACAAGCAAGCTAAAATTCAGGCTCGATTACAACAAGCTTGCCACGACTTAGCAGAGTCGCGCGATCGCTATCAAGCCCAGACAACCGAATTAGAAACTCACACCGCGACCCTGCAAGAGCAAATTCTCATGCAAGCCCAGCAAGCAAATGAGTACGAAGCCGCCATCCAGTACTGGAAAGACCGTTGCAATGCTAGCCTTCGTAGCGCTCAAAAACTAAAGGATTTCTTGCAACGAGTGCTAGCAGATAGCCCTGAGGATCTGGAAGAACTGCTGATGGCAATAGAACCCCCAACTGTGGCTGAGATTCCTCAGCCAATCAACCGAACTCCTTTATCATCTCCTCAACCCAACAAACATTTACAGGTAGACCTTCCCGCTTTTTTAAGAAAAATCCCACCGGAGAAATTAGAGTAAAGATTTGGCTTTTTGTCAATCTTTTAGTAGTTATTAACTCCTTACTTGTCAGTACTAGCTCGTAAAGAGACTGTAAACCGATTACCCACTACTGACTATCGATTACTCAATTACTCCGAAAAGCTAAAAAGCTGATTGCTAATTGGTGAATGGATTGGAAAAGATATGCGATTCTGGAGTATGCGCTCTTCAAGTTTAAGGACAGATCGATGGACGATAAGTTAATGTTGATGATTCCCGGCCCAACACCAGTGCCGGAACAGGTATTACTCGCCTTAGCCAAGCATCCATTTGGGCACCGCAGCAGTGAATTTAGCAAACTGATGGCTGAGGTGACGCAAAACCTGAAATGGTTGCACCAAACCGAGAATGACGTGCTGATGTTAACTGCCAGTGGCACGGGGGCGATGGAAGCTGGCATCATTAACTTCCTGAGTCCAGGCGATCGCGTTTTGGTTGGCTGTAATGGCAAATTTGGCGATCGCTGGGCGGAACTTAGCCAAGCTTTCGGTCTGAATGTTGATACGGTAAAAGCTGAGTGGGGTCAAGCCCTCGACCCAGAACAATTCCGGGAAAAACTCGAAGCCGATACAGATAAACAAATCAAAGCGGTCATTGTCACCCATAGCGAGACATCCACTGGCGTTCTCAACGACCTGGAAACTATCAATCGTCATGTTAAAGCCCACGGTGAAGCTTTAATGATCGTTGACGCTGTTACCAGCTTGGGAGCTGTTAATCTGCCGATTGATGAATGGGGCATTGATGTGGTGGGGTCTGGCTCCCAAAAAGGTTACATGATTCCCCCAGGACTCGCGTTTGTCTCTGTCAGCCCGAAAGCTTGGGAAGCTTACAAAACGGCTAAGTTGCCCCGCTACTACTTGGATTTGGGCAAGTACCGCAAAGATGCCGCCAAAAACACCACTCCCTTTACCCCTCCGGTGAACTTATTTGTGGGGCTGCACGTTGCCCTGAAAATGATGAAGGCCGAGGGTTTGGAGTCGATTTTTGCCCGTCACCAACGGCTGATGACTGCCACCCGCGAGGCGATGAATGCGCTCTCGTTGCCGCTGTTTGCACCTGAAGGTGCAGGCAGTCCGGCGATTACCGCTGTGGCACCGACTGGGGTGGATTCGGAGCAAATCCGTAGCGTGATGAAAAAGCGGTTCGACATCGTCCTGGCTGGCGGACAAGACCATCTCAAAGGAAAAATCTTCCGGATTGGTCACTTGGGTTTTGTGAGCGATCGCGATATTCTCGCTGCCGTTGCCGCTTTGGAAGCGACACTGCGAGAAGTCGGATACGAAGGCTTTACTCCTGGTGCCGGTGTTGCTGCTGCCGCTAGGGTATTTAGCACCCACTAGCGCTCTCTCTTAGGGGTTTGGGTTGCAGGCATTTTATATTGCAGTCTTATTTGAGTGGTGAGATGCCAGCGGTTTAGATCCCGGAATTCTTAGAAGTCCGGGATTTTGCCTTCAGTCCGATCTGATTTGTCAGTCAGCCCATTGCGATCGCGCTTTCTCTAACCCAAACGCTCGCATTCTGATTATTATTGGAGTCGGTGCCAATTCAGGGGCTGGGGATTCGGTATCATTAGTAAAGATTGTTACCTTTTAACTTGGCGATCTCTCCATGCAAAAAACCAAGTTGATCAGTCAACTTCTTGTTGGCGGGCTGCTGTCCTTTGTCTTGGCGACTCTGGGCAATCAAGCTGTACAGGCACGGCGTACGGTCTCTCTCCCAGAGACTAAATGCGTGAGTACTGGCCCTGGTCGTTGGCGTCCTTATAAGTCAGATGTTGCTGTGGGTAGAGCCGTCTACACCAGCCGTCTCAGTCTGGCCCCAGGCAATGCTTTTGTGTCGATGACCTGTAGAATCATGCCGGAGGGTTATGACACTTACTTCCAAACTCTGAATTTGGAATATGGAATGCGGGATAACGACAGCGGTAGTCCTCCCACCACGGTCAATATTTATTTAGATGGACAGCGTAAGCATTCTCGCACGATTGCTCCTGGACAGAAAGATTCCATGTCATTTGATGTTACTAATGTCAATAATGTGGCGATAGAAACGATCTGTTCTAACAGGTCGCAATATTGCGGTCGCGTTTATTTCTTCCAAGCGGCGCTGGTGCCTTTCCCTCCACCTCCCGATGAGAGCAAGTAGGGAAATGTGCCCGATTTGAGCGGAAAGCGATCGCTTAGCACTTATCTGAGTGTCGTCACAAGGAAGGCTCAGTTGCCGGACTCTCCGTGGGGCGAGGGCTTTCACTCGGACTCTGAATCGGGCTAGGGCTTTCAGTGGGACTAGGACTCTCGGTGGGACTTTCGCTGGGGCTGGGAGACGGTGTTTGTTCGTTCTGTTTTTGCTCGGCTTGTGCAGCTAATTGGCGTAACCGATCTTGCCAATACCGGATTTGGGGAAGTCCAGGGTCGTTTGCAGCGGCAATTACATCTTGCCACCGACCTTGCTCGAAAGCTCTTTGGGAATCCCGATATATCCCTTGTGCAACTGACCAGTTCAAAGACCACTCTTGCAGCGCTTCCCGCGCTTGTCCGTAAGCAGAACTGTTAGTGGGAATGGATCTAACGAGAGCGATCGCGCCGTCGAAATCACCCGCTTGAAATTTTTCCGTCGCTTGGGCGATGATCTCCCGCCCCCGATCGACGGTAGGTTTCGGCGTTTCTGGAGAGGGTTTGGCAGTCGTTGTTGGAGTGGGCTTGGTAGGCGTTGAGGCCGATGAGCCACAATCGATATATTTTCTAAATACCCATCCCTTGAGCGGCGAACTAATCGGCACCCAACCATTTCGTGCAGTGCCGGTAACAGATAAAATCGTCCCTTGTTTGACGCTACCTACTACCGAAGCGTTAGGACTAGAACGTACATTTAATGGCCCATCCGAAACTTTGCAAGTCTCTTGTACTTTGTCTACCACTTCATTCGGATTGCTCTTAGACCCTCCATTACTCTTGGGTTGGGATTGATAAAGAGCAATAGCCCCCCCTACCGCAAATACCAAAATAGCTACCCCGATCCCCATCGCTAGGGGAAATTTATTAGACGAGGGAGCAACAACAGGACGATTGTACTCGTGACTGATTGCTTTTGGAGTAGGTTGTGGTGTTGGTTGTGGAGGAACGACTGCAAAGGTTTTCTGTTCAGACGGTGGAGTTGGGGGCGGAGGGGGAGCGGATGTGTACTCGATGGGTGGATATCCAACCCCCACTCCTGGCTGTCCACCCCCATAGAGTAGCTGTTGCAAGTTTTGTAGTGCTTCCGTTGCTGACTGATAGCGGTCTTTGAAGTGGTAGCGGGTCATCTTTGTTAAAACACCTGCCAACCCTGGACTGACCGCCACTAGATGCTGCCAGAGGATCTCACCTGTCTGAGGATCTTCGTGCAATTGCAGTGGCATTAGCCCCGTCAGCGCCTGGATGCCAATCATACCCAAAGCATAAATATCGCTATTGGGGCGGGGTCTCCCTTGCGCTTGTTCGGTTGGCATATAGCCGGGAGTGCCAATGGCAACGGTGGCACTGGCTTGTGCTTGATTGATGAGTGTTTGAGTTCGCAGTAGCTTGACTGCGCCAAAGTCAACTAAAACTAGCTTGCTATCTGAGTTGCGTCGGATTAAGTTGTCTGGTTTGATGTCGCGGTGGATGACGCCGTTGTAGTGGACAAATTCCAAAACGCTCAAGACTTGTTGCAGCATCTGGATGACTTGACCTTCTTCCCAACGATAACTGGGTGAGAGTTCGGCGCTGAGGGGATGCCCATCGATGAACTCTTGTACCAAGTAAAATTCTTGGTTTTCTTCAAAGTTGGCTAATAATCTAGGAATTTGGTCGTGATTTCCCAGTTGTTCTAGAGTTTCGGCTTCGCTAGTGAATAACCGTCTAGCCGTTTCCAAAAAATGAGGGTCGCTACTAGCAGGCTTGAGGTGCTTGACAACACAAGTTGGGGCACCAGGACGGCGGGTGTCTTTGGCGATGTAGGTTTTTCCGAATCCACCGGCACCTAAGGCTTGGACAACTTGGTAACGCTGGTCTAATAAACGCCCGATCATGGTGCGACCTGCCGAAAAAAGAATGTACGCTCAATATTAATACCACTCGGATAAACCCAACGAATCCGCAGAGTTTGTCAAAGATTTCACTAATTTTTTCAGATTGGAGTGTGAAGCGTTCGGGAAGCGTGCCTGTAAACACGGATAATTCACTGCTGATTTCCACCCAGAGAAGTAGCTGAATTTTGCGGGGGGATTGCGATCATTGTGAATATTGAGCATCAAGCGGAGCTTTTATCAGGCTTCAGATAGAATTTTAAGGTACTATTTTCATTTGCTAAAAAATATTCATTGGAAGTGGTCGAAATATCGGCGATGGCGACAAAAGGCACAGCAGGAGTTAGGCGTGCAGCGAGAGGGGCTGTTGGAAGAATCCACGATGGATTTGAACTACATCGTGTTGATTATTGGTTCCTGCGCGATCGCTACTTTGGGATTGTTGACTAACAGTGCGGCTGTCATTATTGGTGCGATGATCGTTGCCCCGTTGATGTTCCCTATTCGCGGATTAGCCTTTGCCGCTTTAGAAGGCGACGTAATTCTGTTTCGCAAAGGGTTGGTTGCGGTCGTCGTGGGGACGTGTCTGGCGATTGTTTTAGCGATGCTTCTGGGTTCCTTTGTCGGACTCCCAGAATTTGGCAGCGAAGTGCTGTCTCGCTCTAGACCGACTCTACTCGATTTGGGAATTGCTGTGGTCGCTGGAGGCATTAGTGGCTTTGCGAAAGTGCAGCCCAAAATTTCTGGGACTTTGGCGGGGACAGCGATCGCTGTGGCGCTGATGCCTCCGGTTTGTGTCATTGGTTTGGGGCTTGCCCAAGCGAATTGGTCGCTGAGTCTGGGTGCAGCGCTGCTGTACATGACGAACTTGCTGGGGATTACCCTTGCCTGTATGCTGACTTTTTTATTGTCCGGCTACACCCCTCTAGCGAAAGCAAGGAAAGCCCTAAGTTGGACGCTTGCCTTGACAGCGATTCTTTTGATTCCTTTAGGGATCAGTTTTGTAGAATTACTCCGGCAAGCCCGACTAGAAGCGAGTTTGAAGCAGGCGCTACTGAAGAATACGATTACTTTTCAGCGAGTAGAACTGGTTAAAACTGAGTCCAACTGGTTAACAAACCCCCCTAAAGTTTATCTTACTGTTCGCGCTGAGCAAGTTTTAACTCCTAAACAAGTGCGATTGTTGGAAGAATTTGTTGCCAAAAAGATGGGTCAACCTTTTACCTTGATTTTTCAAGTTAGTCAAGTCGAAACTGTACAGCGAGAAGCTCCAGTCTCGTCACCATCTTCACCTCAACCTTAAGTTTTTTCCATCACATTTTTTTCAATTTTATAAGATAAAAATGATGCCAAAGTTCACAAATATTACGAGTTGGGAGCAAGCTGAATTGCTCATGCAACCAGCTTTTATCCGAATCATCGACCAGATTCGCAAACAGCTAGACCAATCAAGCTGGAAGGGAACTTACCAAGATGTATTGATTTGGCCTGAAGGGACGCCGGAGGAAACTAAAACCACTTTTACGTTATTAAGAGAACAGCTTGCATCTGCTTCTCCAGAGGAAGCTTCGGAGATAGAACAAGCTTTGATGGCGATGCCTAATCCTTACCCTGGTTATCTCCTTTGTTTGAAGCATCAAGACCAGCAAGTTACTGTTGATTTATGGGAACTTTGTTATCAAGTCTGTTTTCGGAATTACGATCGAGCGATCGCTCACCCAGAAAATCAGGAAATTGAGATTGATACTAGCTTAATTGAAGAGGACACTGGCGATGTAGATTGGAACCTCTTGGACGCTAAAGCGCGACAGCTAGTAGAGAAGGTGTTTGCGGACTTACCAGCTAGTTAAAAAGTCCGCAAGTTGACCGCAAGTTGAAAGGTTAGGAAAGAACGCGATCGCTTTTTCTTCAAGCGGCAGTCTCGTCAGGCAGATTATCTATATTGATTGCGATCGCATCCCCGTATTCGCTCAAGTCAGCCGTTTTTGGCTTTGTTTTCAGCTTGGAGAGAAATTCTTCCATTCCCGGTACTTCTAACTGATGGAATGTGGTTTGAATTTCTGTATTATTAGCCAAAATTCCGGAGATGGATTTTCGGTTCATATTGGTAGTCTCTGACTGCGTTTTCAGATTGGCGAGAAATCCTTCCATCCCAGGTATTTCTAACTGGCGGAATCTGCGCTGACTTTCTGGAATTTTCATTTCTTTACTCGAATGCTTCTGTGAATATCATGCTCAGAACGCAGATACACACGACAATGGGCATCTGTTAAGCTAATTTCAGTACGCAGAGTACGCAGAATACGCAGATAATAGAATAACTGCGATATTTTGAAAGATATGAATCGTCAGCACTTCAAAGAAATACTGGAAAAGCTGGAGCTAGAGAAACCTCGTACAGTTGAGGTATTACGAATGGTGTTAGCTGGAGATACAGACGCTCAAATCGCTCTGTCAAGGCGTCGCACTCAAGGAACTGTACGCAATCAAATCTCCAAAATATACCGGGACTTTGGCATTAAGGGGAGATTTCCCAGCGATCGCCAATCAAGACGAAATGAGTTAATTGCTCTATTTCAAAAGTACCACCCTGAGTGGGTTCATGATTGTTCTTCTGTTGTCACCAACAAGGCTAGCGATGGAGGGGAACAGGTAAACCCAAAAAGTCTACCCCAGCCAGTTTCGTCAAGCATGAAGGAGAGTAAGCCAGGAGAAGATTTGATGGATTTGGCTATCACTATGCTGACGCAGCTTGGATTTAATGAAATGTTTAAAGTGAGTAGCTCAGGGCAATATATAGGATATCAGCTCAAGAATCCTGACAAAGGAATTAAAAGCTATCAACTGATTTTAGCCCAACAAAAAAAAGAGCTATCTGTTTCTATTATTAAAGGCATTGTTGAGCAATATGCACTGAGTTTGCAGTATTGGGAGTATTTTGATTTAGCCGGACAAATCTATCTTTTTACAAAAGCAATGGTTTGGATATTACCTAGTAAAAAGGATGCTTTTTTAGATTCGCTTCACGCTTACTATTGGCACCCTTTGAAGGAAGAAGAGAGAACAACAGGTGTTTTTAAATTTAATAAACTTGGATGTGATAATACTGGTTATGAAGGATGTGTTATCGACCGAATCCCTTTAGAAGAATTCAACCCTGAAACTTTGAGTAGCAGAGATACCTACCTAATACTTAGTGAAGATAAAATTTTTACCGACACTTGGCAAGTGTGTATCAGCTCAAAGGAAGTTTTACAAGAATTCATTGGTCACTTTGGAAAAATTTTAATAGAAAATCAACAATCCATGTCAAAGTAAGTCATTAATTCTGGAAACAGGCATCGCATTCCCTATTACCAAGCGCGATCGCTCTCCCAGAAATTACACTACATAACAGAAGCATCGCGCCCTAAATGCCTTAACCATGAGTAAACTACAAACGAAAATACCGACAAATACTTGGGTTGTAGCCACTTGGGATGAATATATCCAGGCGATTGAAGATCCGCAACTAGAAAAAGCGAAAGGCTATTACCACAATGGACAATTGAGGATAGAAATGTCACCTATCGGCTCTGACCACGCCAGCGATCACACTATTATTATCTTTGCCGTTAACCTGTTTGCTACCCTCAAAGGCATTCTTATACATGGACGGGATAACTGTACATACAGAAAAACAGGTGTTCAAGAAAGTCAACCAGATGTGTCTTATTATATTGGTGAAAATGCTGATGTAATCCCTTGGGGAACGTCAATCATTGACTTAGACCAATATCCAGCACCAAATTTAGTGATTGAAATTGCCAATACTTCACTATCTGATGATATCGGGCAAAAACGGCTTCTATACGAAGATTTAGGAGTGGCGGAATATTGGGTGGTAGATGTTGCGAACATCAGAATTATTGCTTTTACCATCACATCTGCTGGGGGAAGTCAAAGAATTACTGAGTCCCAGGTGTTGCCGGGATTAGCGATTTCAGTGCTAGTGGAAGCTTTACAGCGCAGTCGTCAAGAAAATCAAAGCTTAGTTGGTGCTTGGTTATTAGCCCAATTTCAGCAGTAACTATTGCCTGATATCCTTACTCAAAGCGATTCGCACAGGATGTTAGCTTCAGATTGAGTACCAGATTGAAGCTGATTAGTCTTATTTGATAAGATTTTCAAGTCAGAAAAACTAGCAGAAACGCTAGATGAAAATTGAAACGATTAGCAACAATCACCATGCCTACATCTGCAATTGACGGCAATTTTGACGACAAGAGTGCAGCAGCTATCCAAGCGGCGCGGGAGGGGGTTGCTGTATGCGATCGCTCTCATTGGGGACGGATTCAAGTTTCCGAAGGCGATCGCATCCGATTTTTGCACAACCAGAGTACAAACGACTTTCAGCGACTCAAGCCAGGACAAGGCTGCGATACGGTTTTTGTCACATCAACAGCGCGAACGATTGACTTAACCACCGCCTATGTGATGGAAGATGCAGTCCTGCTGCTGGTTTCACCCAATCGGCGCGAGAAGCTGCTCAAATGGCTAGACCAATACATTTTTTTCGCCGACAAGGTGCAGTTAACCGATGTAACTGATAATACTGCAAGCTTCAGCTTGATTGGGCCAGGGAGTGATGCCCTCTTAGAACAGTTGGGTGCGGGTGCCATGATTGGTCAACCTGATGGTTCTCATCAGCAATTGACGGTGGGGGATATCGAGGTGCGGGTAGCTGTGGGCAGCGGTTTGGCAACGCCGGGATACACGCTGATTCTCTCCGCTGCTGATAAGGAAACGCTGTGGAATACTTTAGCGCAAGCTGGGGCAGTGCCGATGAGCGATCGTGTCTGGGAACATCTCCGAATCGAACAAGGACGCCCCGCACCTGACCTTGAGCTAACTGAGGATTACAATCCTCTAGAAGCAGGCTTGTGGCAAACCATCTCCTTTGAAAAAGGCTGCTACATCGGACAGGAGACAATTGCCCGTTTAAATACTTATAAAGGAGTCAAACAACACCTTTGGGGCGTCCGACTCAACACACCCGCCCAACCAGGAAGTGTAATTAGCGTTGGAGAGGAAAAAGTCGGCAAACTTACCAGCTATACTGAAACCGACCAAGGTTCCTTTGGACTCGGCTACGTCCGCACCAAAGCCGGTGGTGAAGGGCTGAAAGTACAAGTAGGAGAAAGCGAGGGTGAACTCGTCGCGGTGCCATTCGTGACACACGACTACGTTTAGCGGCAATACGCTACGAACGCTGGTGAAATTTGCCATAAAGCATTGCTGCAACAGGTTGTCCACCTCGCAAATGTCGTTCTATCACTGTTGGCACTTCATCGGGATGGACGTGGTTGTACCACACTTCTTCTGGCATCACCAATACCATCGGGCCATTGCCACATTGTCCTAAACATTGGCTCCCTGTTACAGTGACGTCGGGAACTTCAGACGCCTGGAAAGCTGCCAAAACTTTAGCTGCACCCTGCTTGCGGCAGCTGCGGTTTTGGCAAATCAAAATACTTTTAGAGCAAGACAAGGTAAAGGTTAGAAAAATTTCCGCTCCTTTGGGTAAGAAGCCGAAGCCTACAATTCTAGGGTAGCTCAGGCAGATTCCCACCCAGGGCAAGGCAATTGCACGAGACAACGATGCTAGGTTAGCGGCAATTTCGGTAGAGTAAGCGATCGCGCTGTAATTTGCTAAACAGACAATTTTAAAAAATCAACTTTTCTAATCATTACTGTTTTGCTAAATGCCAGAGAGTAGTCTTCGTAATGTAAACAGGATCTATCTGCTGTTCCCACTCATATACTTTCTTTATCTGGTAGCTTGGTTCTCGATCGAGAACAGCCTTCAAAGCCTTTTTAGAATCCACAAATACATCACTGAAATCATTAGCAATAGAATTTATAGGTAACTTGCTGTCAATCTCTTCACCTGGTTTAAGAACAGGTTGATTAGAAACTGACTGAAGTTTAACTTTGGGATCGAACAGGTAAGTCAAGGAAAAAGGAGGTAAGTTGTACCAGATATAAAGTGGATAATTAGCCTGGTTAACAATCTGAGCGATTTCTTTATAGTGACAACTGTTATATTTATTCCACCATTCTTGTGCTTGAGAACTGACTGCGCTGGATAAAACTCCTCCCGAAATGATGACGACTGTAGCAATTTGCCATAGCCACCGCTGCCAGTTTTTAGCAGAAAATGAGGATATTTTAGCAGCAAGTAGGTAGGCAATTGCGATTTCTATTGCTAAGTAACAAGGGATAAGATAACGAGCAACAGCAGAGCGTCTTCCTCCAGAGATTAAATCTGGTAGTGTCAATGCGATCGCAGTAACTCCAAGCATCGTCAAGATAAACAACCAAACGTGCTTTTCAGTCCGGCGGCAAAGAAAGTAAATTGCATAAATTACTAAAATCAACGAGAGAAAAATTGCAATATATAATCCAAAATTTCTATATTTAAAACTGTAATTAAAATCCACAAAAATACGACTAAGATTTAAAATCCATGTTTTTACTAAAGATTGTATCGGAAAAGTCGATCGCATCCACTCGGTTGCTTCATCGACTGTTGACAAATTAGCAAGAGCAATCAGAAGCCAAGGTATAAAAAGTAAGATAGCTGTTAAAGATGCTAGCAGATAGGAGATAAATGTTTTACTTGCTCGAAACTTTTCTAGCGAAAATACATAGACTCCATGACTAATGGCAGTCAACAGGAAAAATAAATGAGAATAAAGACCTAAAATTAAGGTTGCTGCATACATAGCCCAAGCGGATTTTGTTTTTACTCGCATCGCTCTTAGAAGCGATGCACTAGATATTAAAATTGCTACAGTCCACAGGCTATACTGACGAGCTTCCTGAGCATATAAGATATGAAATGGTGAAATAGCTACCAGCCCGGTTGCCATCCATCCCACCAGAGGCAATTCAAATAATTCTACACATAGCCAATAAATACAAGGAAACGCAAGCAGACTAATCAAAGCAGGTAGGCTTCTCATCACTGCCACCGAGTTTCCCCACAACTGTGCCCAAAACCGAGCTAACAAAAAATAGAGTGGTGGATGTTCAGCAGTTGCTGCTAAAGAATTAATCATATCAGTTAAATCTTTTTCAGTATTAGGGCGCTGATATTTCTGCAAATCCTTTACAGGGATTGCACCAGTGCTAGAAGCTTCCTGCTTAACTTCTTCTAAGGTATAACCTGAAATCCGACGTGAAGTGCTACTTTCATCGCCCCAATAAACTTTTTTTTCAAGGTTAGCGAATCGAAAGAAAAGACCTATGATTAATAAAATTGCGATAAAAAATCGTACCTCTTTTGAATAAAACCTGTGGCTCGATTCCTGTATTTTCATCATGAGGTTAGTCCGTCCATTTCAGTAACTAAATATTTAACCTACCCAAAAATAAGGTCTCTTTTACTGGAGAAGATGAACCTCAGCAACTTGAGTTTCTAAAACTGTACTATGAGCTTGTGTTAAATCTGGATTTCTATAAACATTAAAAACTGGAAAAAGGTTATCAGTACGTTGTACCATATAGAACTTTGGATAAATTAGGTAGTTCCCTGCTTGACAAAAAGTTTTAACAATCTTGAAATTCTTTTTAGTAATATATTGATCGATATATTTATAGGGCTGGTACATTGACATCCAACCGACAGGTTTCGGATCAAATGTACAGATTGTTGAGTTTGCAGGTAATTGACTTAAAATCTGAGTAATGTCCGAAGTAGATACCAGTCTATTTTGGCTATATTTGCTGGTTAAATACTGATAGTCATAACTCGCATTAATCAAGATTGATAGAGCTATACCTGCAATTAAAAAAGCACTTAAAGATTTATCTGCTTTCTTAGATAAATCTAAGTAAGCTAAACTCAAGACAGCCAAAACTATTGGAGAGATTAAAATTAAAAGTTTGTAATGAATGTAATAAATTCCTTGATAATTTGAAGCAGCATATAGATAAATAGACCAAGTAAATGCTAAAAAAGCAAAAATAGTTTTGTTCCCTTTAAACTTGGCTATTGCTACCGTTAAAACCACTGTTAAGAAAATAATAGAAGTTAAAATATAAAACCAACCTTCTCCAGTAAAATAGGCTTGTTGTCCTAATTCAACATAATTAAATACCAGCCTACCAATCTTACTTAAGATATTAGAATTAGCTTCTTGATTAGAGCTAGTTAAAGTAGCGATAATTTGTTTGGTATTCAACCAACCGCGACTAAGTTCTCCTTTCCAATAAGGAAACAAAGCTACAAATGCTGCTAAAACGGACAAGATAGGCAGTAAAAACCTAATAGGAGTTCTGCGGTTTTTTGAGATGAATAAAATAGAGCTGGCAATAAAAACTACTGGCATTACAAAAAGAGTTGTGGAATGCAAGCTAATTAATATGGCTAAAACAATCCCATAAAGTATCCAGGAGAAGCATTGAGGAACTAGAGAAAATCTAGCTTCCAACTGGTATTTATAGAGTAAAGTAAAACAAAGCAGAAAAAATATAATAGGGCTGGGGTTCCACTGGAACGTACTTATAAAAATTTCTCCGAAGATTAGACTGTACCAAAAACCTGCTAAGCCTGCCAGAAGAAGGCGTTTGGAAAATTCAACATTTTCTAATAGTTCATAAACTAAATAAATTAAAAGCGGAATAGAGAAAAAAGAGAATAATGCATTAGGTACAGCTGTAAAAACTGGATCTGAGCCAAATATAGTAAAAGGAAAAACTAGATAATAATAAAGAGGCGGTAGATGATATCCTCCGACAGAGGCAGAAGGGCCTAATATAGGCCAATTTCCTTGCCACATCTTCATGTAGATTTCAGCATCTCTGGCCTGATCGTAATAAAAAAAAGTGGTATATCTGAGAACACTGAATAGGCGTATAAAAAATCCAAAAACTAAGGATAATACGATTAAAGTATATGCAGTAATGTTGGCTGGATTCTTCTTAAGATTGAACACTGGTTTAACCCTATTCCTTAAAAAAGTTATTCTTTCTTTTTGTCACTAAAATTAATTTAATCTGCCATTTTGCTAGTATCTTCCAGATTAAAAATGTTCCGAATAGATAAGTACATCATCAACAATAAAAAGGCAACTGAAGTCGCTACTAAATACCAAGGAACACCGATAAACACAAGAGAGTTAGGCCAGAGATTTACAGTATGACTACCGTAAGCTTCTATGCCTGAATTTAAATACCATAAATTTTGGTTTTGAATTCCTGGAGAATGAGTAGCAATTTTAAAGGAATTGAGAAGATTTCTCGCTGCACTCTTCAACATATCCAATGACTGGCTATTTGAGAACTTCCAGACATAGGCTACTTCATCTTTTCTAGCGAATTCTAGTCTCCAGTACCAATGTGAAAGAATTGATGAAAATGAGAGAATGAACCCAAAACCAGCTAGAAAAATTGCTGAGAGCTTCAACGAGGTTCTTTGTAAAACATATTCCATATTGGTTGCAAAGGGCAAAAAGAGAATGGGCAGGATGGTCACTAGATAACGGGGTCCCCATCCTCCGCCACCATACCAACTCCTTAATCTTGCATGCAGTAGAAACCAAGCTATCGTCAGTACCAATATATATAAAGCTTCTTTTTTATGCTCCTTAAAGAATTTTCTAAATAGAACAACAGATAGGATTAATAAAGGGGCATATATAAATATGCTTTTTCCAGGACTCAGCAAAAGACCTGTCAATCCTATAAAGATATTTCCATCCAACGCATTGTTACCCAAATATTTGGCGTCTGTTTGAACCGGGGAAAGGTAGAAAAATCCAGTTCTTAGATGGTTGTACCATGATTGCCATACTAAAAAAGGGAAGATTATCAGTAATGCAGTGGCAACATTCTTTGCTCGGCTGATCAAAGATAGTCTGCTAATAAGTACTACATAACCAAGTGAAGCTACTATAGCTAAAATCATGGAAATTCTAGTAATTAAAGAAAAACCCAAACAAATAAAAGCTAGTATTAAATACTGATTTTTTTTGTTGTTTCTAAAATTTAATAACAGCAGAAAAGATGTAGTCAATAATGTAGAACAGAGAACTCCATCAAAGGATTCTCTGGTATAAGTCCAAAAATAAGTGCTGACGGCTAGGCATAAGGTTGCGATAAAGCTGGGTAAGATAGCTTGACCAAACTGAAACCGCAAGATACCGAAAAAAGCAGTGACTGTGAGTGCAGAATAAAACCCGGGCTGAAATGAACGTATAAATTCCTTCGTTATAGATATAACTTTTACCGTAGTGAAAGGATCTAAAATCCTTTCTAAAATTACATTAATAAAGGCGGTAGGTAGAAAAAATATTGTATTTCCAATTTCTTGGGAAGCATAGGTTCTCCCATTGGGTGCTATTGAAAAAATTCCCTCTTGTGGAGTATCAAAACCTAGTTGCCCAGTGGTAACAATATGTTCTGCAAGTTTATAGTGGAAGGAGCCTTCAGCATAATCAAATCCGCAATTACTCAAGATAAAGAGTATCCAGAAAAAAATAAATATACTTAAATAAGCTTTAACTTTTTGCTTATTCTTGCTATCAGGCTTCCAAAAGTTTAATTTAAGCATTTTAAATGTGTAAAGATAGCGCCAGATGTCAAGTTAGAACGAAAAAAGACAAAGCCAATGCGACTGAAAAAACGCAAACTTTAAATACTAAGTTTTATCCGGTCAATCGACTAGAGAAAGTTTGAATAATAAGTGTTTTAAACTTGTCACAGCAAACTTTTTCTTTGACGAGCCTCACTGATATTGTTCGGGATTCTGTGAGCAGGATTGCTGCCAAGCAGGCTTCTTCTCGACATTCTGAGGTTGACCGGGTGCCACGGTTCTCTCGTTCATAAAGTCAATTTCAAAGTTATCTAGTTGTTTTGAACCTTGGTGCCGAGCGTTCCAGTCACGGCAGAGGTATTGTCCATAGTAGGGATAAAGCTTTTTGCCGATGGTGCGATTGAGGTTTATGAAATAGGTGCGCCATTGCATATTTTGATAGAGGGCGTTTCGGCTCTTCCGACTCGGCTTTTCCCAACTTACAGGCTCCCCATCTCTCAAAACATTAACTTCAGTTCCATCTTTCAACTTGCCTGGGATTACGTGCCAACCATCATCTCGGGGGGGAGCGGGGGCAAAAATACTCCAAGATTGATCTACCCTCAAAATTCGGCTAATCCAGTCAATCGAATTTAAGGCTTTTCGATTAAATTTCTCAGGAGCAAAACTTCTGAAGTTCCAGATAGTGACATAAGCTAGCAAGAGTAACGTCACTATATTCATCGGTCGCGAAGAACGTACTTCAAGGGGACGGAACTTGAAGGGTTTTGTAAAGTTACCAGCAGCCCTGCGGTTAGATGCAACTGTCTCGTAAAATTTCGTTCCTACAGACATCACAGGCCCCCATTTGAGAAGGGGAACCAGTGGCTTAAATATTGGGGATAAACTACAAACGTAAGCGATCGCTTCCCACTTAAAATGCCTGTTTCCTTGCCAATCCACTACTACCCAAGAATTTTTCGCTTGCATATCTGCAAAAATCGAGGGATCGTCCTGAGCTAAGAGCAGTGGCGTCTGTGCAGGCAATATCAAGAAAGTGCGAATCAGGTGGACAACCTTCTTGCAGAAGCCACAGTCGGCATCATAGTAAATCTGGAGTCCGGCTCGTTCTGGGGTATACAGCCGCTTAGATACCGAGTCCCAAACTTCCGTCGGGATGAAAGCTAGCCAACTGGCTGTACTGAGAAACGGAAAAATCCCCAGTACAAACGACAATCCGAAACCGATATGTAAGAGGATAAACGAGATAATTGCACAGCAGCGGAAAAAGCTGGTACGGATGGGAACGAAGAGTAACAAAGGGCCAAGGGTTTCTAACCACAGGGCGCTAAAAGTGAGCAAGACTAGAAGTGCAGAAGGTAGGCTGAGTAGGAATTGACCAAATGGTGTAGCGTATTGGTCGAAACTCAAAGCATAATAAACCGCACTACCATCAGGCCACCAAAAGGGACTCTTCGCTTTAAAAGCCGCCGAAAAGATGTAGATAAAGCATTGTTGTAGCGTAAGTGCTAGGGTGGCACCGGAGAGGATGCGCTTGGGTAATTTTTGGGTAGATGTATTTAGGGCACTGTCAATCGAGTAATAAGCACCTAAGGGCAAAAACATTGCCCAGAAAAGCAGCGCGCGAATTACATCATCCGCCGCGAAAATCAAAGCTGGGTTTCGGTTGTGGAGAGATACCATCAGCGCCCAAGTTGCGATCGCTGCTAACCGGGTTCGGTATCCCACCAATAGCGCTAAAGCCACAAATCCAGCTAGCAAAAATAGAATGGCTTGAAACCAGGTTTGACCGCCCAGCGCATGAACTGACCAATACCAAGGTTTTAAGATAGTAGTTAGTAGCGATCGCGGCATCACTCCAGCATCTGTATAATGTGCTGTCAGATCCCCCGCCCGAATGATTAAATCGGCAAGAACAACCAGCGCCAAACCAATCCGAAACAGGGCTAGCGATCGCAGGTCTAACCCAAACAGTTGCTCAAGCTTGGAAGTAAAAATGGCTTTAGATTTTTGCTGAGTAGAAGCCATAAAACATTAGACCTTGATGGAAAATTTTTTCATGGTTAACGGCAGTAAGCAATTGCCGTTTGTTAAATTTAATACTTAGATCGCCGGGAGTAATTCGCCGCCAATCGCCGCTTTCCCAAACTATTGGACCCTAACCGCCGGATTGCTGCCAGCCACTTCCAGACTGTTAAAACAACCCGCCGAATCGCTTGATAAATCCAGTTTCTCACTACTCGGAGGCGGTGAGGCACGGTTGGCAGGCGCTGGAGGTAAACGACTTGTCTAGTAATCGATGCCAAGCGCCCTTCTAAATTCAGACCAAAGCTAGAAACCGCAGCCGCACCCTTTCCCAAAGTCACCATCTCTCCTAAGTGCAAATAGCGGAAGCGCCGTAAGCGTTTGCCCGCGATCGCTGCCCAAATGTTGCGAGCAGCACAATCTGCCTGTTGAAAAGCGGCTTGAGCGGTTGCTGGCACCCGTGCGCCACGGGGATTGTAAATTTCTGCCAAATCCCCCAAAGCAAACACTTCTGGATAGTCAACTAATTGTAAGGTAGGGCAAGAAATCAGTTGTCCCTGGTTATTATGCTGGCAATCAAGTTCGCGCACCCAATCGAGCTGCCGGGTTCCAGCCGTCCAAAATACCAAATCTACAGGCAAAGTGTCAATCTGACCATCCCGAACTAGGGTAATTTGGTTAGGTTCAATGCGGTGGATGCTCGTTTCTAGTTTTACCCGCACACCACGACTTGATAAAGCACGGTGAGCCGCAGCTTGAGTATGAGCGGAAAAGGTTTTTAGAATTTGATTACCCCGGTCAAGCAACAGTACCTGCCCTCGTTTCTGTAGCCGGTCGGCGATTTTGCAAGCGAGTTCTACGCCATTAGGACCAGCGCCCGCGATCGCAATCCGCATTTGTTCCTGCTCAGAAAGCTCAAACTCGTATAGCTGTTGTTTCAGAAGCTCTACATCCGCCAAACTGCGAAAGGTTTGGGCATAAGTGCCAGCTCCGGGAACGCCCTCTAAGCGCGTTTCTCCCCCGACTGCCAAAACGAGGTAGTCGTAAGCGAGACCCTCACCGGATTCAAGCTTTACCTGGCGTGTTTGTAAATCAACTTCCTGAATTGTCTCTTGACAAAACCGAATATTTGTATTTTTTAATAGCTTTTGATAAGAAGGAGCAATTTCCCACGCTTGCAGTTCGTCTGTGACCAGTTCGTAGAGCAAGGGGGTAAAAAGAAAGCGATTTTTCTGCTCAACCAGCGTAATTTCGCATTGACTTGATTTCAATAAAGGAAAACGGCGCAGGTACAAAGCAGTGTAGAGACCGCCAAAGCCCCCACCAAGAATGCAAATTCGGGTGGGCGTTGCGCTTCCAGACTCAGAAGGAGTGGAACTGACCTTTCTTTGATGCTTTGTACCGTCTAGCTTGCCGTCCATATCATTAACAGGGGTTTGGTAAATAAGCTTGATATCGAACGCGAATGGCTAAAGCGATTTGCTATTGCGGCACTTTGGTCGTGGAGTTGGGTGCTGTCAGTTGTGCAGCGATCGCTGGTTTTAACTGTTGAACCAGCTCCATTGCCCTGATTGTTCTGGCTTCCGGCTTCAGGTGATAGTGGGTATCGGCAAACAAGTTGGAGTCACTCTTCAGGTTCAACGAGTCTTTTTCGTAGATCAAAGGAGCGATTTTACTCAGTTCCTCAGCCGTCTTTTTAACGTTACGAATCGTCTTTTCGTCGTTGCCGTTCGCATAGACCCACGGCAATGACAGCACTAAAGTTGCTCCCTTTGCCTCGACTTCTTCGCGGAATTTAGCGATCCGCTGAAGCGCGTGTTTGGATACGGGTTCTTGAAATGTCATCTGCCACCACTTCCCAGCGCGTTCTTTCGTCACTGTAGGGTCGCCACGTTCGTCAACCGGATCGGAGTAGTAGCCGGTCATTTTTCCTTTTTCAATCACCTCCAAGCTCGACTTAGTAATTCCTCTAAGAGTCGGAACCCCTAGCATCATTGCGTCTAGAGCTAACTGTTTGGGAGGGATTCCTCCCAAACCGGGCTGTCCAATTGCCATCCCAAACGAACCAGAGCGATCGCCCAACCCATCCTCATCCAACAGTAATAGGTACTCTGGAATCAGAAGCACAATGTCGCCCCGGCGAACTTGACTCAAAACGCTGGGAAGGATGACATCTAAACCAATTGGGCCATCTAACCCCATGTTGAATACGGGAATGCCAAGTTCTTGCTCCATTAGCTTGGTATTCAACGTATAGTGCGCTCCAGAACCACCCGTTATCAGCAGGCGGTGGGGTGCTTCAATTTGGCTTGCCAGCGCTACCTTACGTTCGTACATAGCACGCAGCCAGCTCAGTTCTCCACCGTAGCGCACGTTGTAAAGGTACCCAACAGACCAGGCTAAACCAGCAACCGCTATCCAACTAGCAAGCTTTAGAGGTTTCCACATTAGAACTCGAAGTAAATAAATTTAGAGGGGGTATTTGCAGCTAGCAAGATGGTCAAACCCAAAAGAACGCGAGTTAACCAGGGGGATAACAGCAAATCATATTCGCACTTCCGTTTTTGCCAAACTGCGAGGTGTTCCAAGAACAATTCCGCCGTTGTGAGAAAGAGGATCAAAACTAAGACCGCACCCTCATTCGCACTAAAGGAACTCATTGCCGCTCCCAAATTTGAGAACGAGTACGCCCAAGGTGTCACCAGTGTTTGCAGCTTCTGTCCTAGCCGAGTCATATCTGACTCCATGAAGAATAGACAGCCCAGCATCACCGAACCAAAGGTTAGCGCCCACGATAAGAACTGAGGCATGAATAAACGTTCACCAACAAAGCGGTAAAAAGGGCGACCTGCATATCGCAGAACTAGCAGCAACAAGCCATGATAGGCACCCCAAATGATAAAATTCCAAGCGGCTCCGTGCCAAAACCCTGAGAGCGTAAACGTGACGAACAGATAAAATGCCGCCCACTGCTTCTTTGCGCCCATCAGGGGGAGGAAAACGTAGTCTCGAAACCAGGTACTCAGCGTCACGTGCCAGCGACGCCAAAATTCTTGGATGCTTGGTGAAGTGTAAGGGGCGATGAAGTTGAGTGTTAGCTGAACGCCTACAAATTTAGCTAAACCTAGTGCGATGAAACTATAGCCAGCAAAATCAAAGTAAATCCTCAGAGTGAACAAGTAGATAGATAGCCACACCAGCCAGACATTTCCTGTTTCTTGCAAGTTGATGTACGGCGACAAGTTATCCGCCAGTACCAACTTCATAAACAAGCCCAAAGACAGCCACTTGAGACCGTCCTCAAAGTTTTCTGCGGAGAACTTAAAGCGGAATGATTCAATTTGAGGAAACAAGTCAGCTCGCCGCTCAATCGGGCCAGCGACGACTTGCGGGAAGAAGGAAACAAAGTTGATGTAATCAACAACTCCAATTGGCTGCTTATTTTTGCTTCTGAATGAATCCACTACAAAAGCAACCATCTGGAAGGTGTAAAACGAAATCCCTGGAGGAATTGCACCTGCACCAGGAATGCCGCCTCTCTGCTGCCAACTCGCAGTAACTCCCCCTACAAATAGTCCTAGAACATCTTCCACAAAGAAGTTCACGTATTTGAAGTAGGCAAGGATGGCGATGTCGATCCCGATCACCGTGGCTGCGATCGCTTGCGACTCCCAACCTCGACGGCGCAACATCAGCCGCACCATCACATAGTTAAAGATAATCTCAAAGGCGAAGATGATAAAGCTGGAGCGCGATGCATTCACAAACAGCATCAGCGACAGTACCATCAACCCGATACTATCCAAGTAATCTCGCCAAATATTCAGGTACTTGCCTATATAGCGAACCGTGAAGAAGGGAACGCCGATCAGAAAAAGTACCCACCAGAAGGAGAAATCAGAGAAATTCAATTGACTGTTTCCTCCCTATTTTCTAGGGTTTAAAAGTTATTCTCTTATCCAGTATTTAGCGATTGGTAATTAGTCATCAAGAATGGGTTATCTTTCCTTGTCCGAAGTTGAAGATTTACAGTCACCACAACAGCGATAAAATCTTTAACCAATTCCCAATTCCCAATTACCAACCAGATATCTTGCTCTAGCTGCCGCTAATTCGGTTCCACAAACCGCCCCAGCCAGAAGACTTGGAAGATGCCTCTACTTTTTCAGTTTTATCGTCACTAGCATCCTTGACATTGCTAGACGCAACTGAAGAAACTGCCGCTGAGACATCAAACTCTTTAACCAAGTATTCAGCAGATTTTTCAATAGTCGGATAATCCCACAGCAGAGTAGAAGGCAGCTCGCATCCTAGCCAATCTTCTAAATCGCCCACTAAGGTAACAGCATCGATGGAATCCAGACCGTAGCGCGTCAAAGGTTCGCGGACATCAATGGTTTTTGCATTGAGTGAAAGTTGCTTAGAAAGCTTGGTAACTAGCCAGGATTGAATCGCTTCAGCAGGGGAGTTTTCAACAATCATATTCTCGTCTTGTAAATTGTTTTTGCTTAAATCTTCACTAGGCTTGGAGCTGGAGTTCTGAAGCTGCATGGGTTTTCTCCTCTGGTGATGGGGCTTGGGCTAGTTGGAGGGGGACAATCGAAAACATCTTGTTTTCTCGGTCAAGCTTGAGAAGTTCTTGGGCAACATTCTCGATGTAAATGCTAGGAATAATACCTGATGAAGGACGAAAAGTCATCAGGAGTCTGTTCAGACAAATTGCCAACCATTCACCTTTGGCAAAAAAGTCACCCAAGACTTTTCGGTTGTAAATCCACATATGTACGCAAGCTGCGGCTGCGTGCAATGTGCAGTACTTCTTAGCTAGTTCAAATAACTCAGGAGACTGATCGTGTCCGAATTCAAAACCTGAGCTTGCCAAGAATTCATCCTGTGCGTCGAGTTCTTCGAGGACCGCGCTTGTCAGTGTTATCAGCTTCTGCAACACTTCAGCATCGACGCTAGAATCTGTCTTTAAGTCATACAAGTGTTCTAGAGAGATTTCCAGACCTTGTAAAACATCATCGCATCCCCGGCTGAACAGCTCAAATTTTGCCCGTTCGCATGGTGGTAACGGTGCTTCTAGAGAAAACCGGGTTTCCAGACGCGATCGCAATCCCTCATAAGTGGCAGCATTTCTTTTCGCCCGGTATTTCGCCATCTGACGAAGCTGTAAAATCAGCGCGTGCAAGTTAACAACCGTACTGCCATCAAACACGCTAATAATGGCATTATCTCGGACAACTTTTTGGAAAATTCCCTCATCGTGACCTTCGCGCAAATAGAAACGTGCCCCTAGAATTACGGAAAGGTTTTGAACTAACTTTTCAACCGTTACAGGCACAAAATATTTCACGAAGATAGACGAAACGCTAGATTGCTCCGGCGCGACATGAAAACTTCTTGCCCCCGCAATCGTGACACAATCGCAGACCAAAATATCTAAGAAAGCGTCTACTAAAGTAGTCCGGGGGTGAGGAATATCGAAAACTGTTTTGCCGTATAATTTCCGTCCTAGAGAAAACTTCAGCACCGTTCTCAGGGCTGTATCCGCCGATCCTAAAGAAAAGGCTGCACACAACGTCCGGGTTAGATGAAAGCCTTTCAGCCCCAATTCTAAACCCGCTCCTTCTTGCCCCAGACGCATTTCTTCAGGTACAAAGCAATTATCAAAACGGATTCCGCTCATATCAGAACCGCGAATTCCCAAAGTCTTGATCTTAGGAAGATTGGAATAACCCGCTGGATCAATTTCACTTTTATCAACAACAAACAGCGACAAGCTACGTGCCCCGCCACTGTCATCTGTTTTGGCAAGCACAACTGAAATTCCAGAAATTGTCGCTCGGTTAATTGGCCATTTTTCCCCATTCAGCAGATAACCACCGGGAACCTTAGTTGCCTGCACATCACTAGCAACTAGGTCGCTTCCGTGTGCCCTTTCTGAATAAGCAAGACACATGGCACCATGTTTATCTTTAATAAACTTTGCCAGCTTTTGTTTCTGTTCGTGGGTGCCTGCCATCCAAACTAAACCAGACCAGAAAAGCGTGCTAAAAGTTATCGATGTCGTTAGGTCACGTCTGGACAAAACTCTAACAAAAGCGACGAATTCTTCATAAGATTTCAGCTCTCCACCGTATTCCACGGGGATGTGGTAGTGATGAAGATTCCAGTTATAAAGCCATTCAACGTCTTTTTCTGGAAATTCTTCGCGCTCGTCCAGCTCCATGACGCTTTTGAAAGACATCACGCTTTCCGGCTGTGTTGGATCGCCTAAGTCCTTTTCGAGCGCTTCAGCGACCCAGTACTGTTTTAGTTGATGCATTGAATTCTCCGTGTAATGGGTAATGGCTTATCGGTGTGGGTAATCGCAAGCAATTCGCAATTCCCAATTCCCAATCGCTATTTAGGAGTTTGCACTTTCTGCAACAGGGATTCTACTTCTCCCTTGAGACTTTGAAACTTTGCCGTGGCTTGAGGATTTTCGCTCCAATCCGCGACGACATCTAGACTTCCTGCTAAGAAAGCTGCTCGACAACCCTGACGTTGAATCTTGCCGCTGGAAGTTTTCAGGATACTTCCCGGCTTCACCAATACCACAGCATAAACCTGTAGCTCGTGCTGTTCCGATACCACCTGACGGATGGCTCCCATGACCTCATTGGTGTCTAGATTCTGGGTATGACGCTCGACTTCCTGGACAATTACCAGTCGCTCCTCGCCATTCACCATCACTGAAAAGGCTGCGCCATGTTCGGGTCGAAGCGCTGCATGGCTTTCTTGCACCGTCCATTCAATATCTTGAGGATAGTGATTGGTGCCTCGGATGATAATTAAATCTTTGATGCGCCCCGTGATAAATAGTTCGCCATCTTTTAAGAATCCCAAATCGCCGGTACGTAGAAATGGCCCTTCATTTGTATCTGCGATGCGTGCCCGGAAGGTGCGTTCCGATTCTTCGGGTCGCTGCCAGTAGCCGTGAGCCACGCTAGGATCGGATACCCAAATCTCGCCGACTTCATCAGCGGCACATCGGGTAAATTTCTCCGGATGCACGATCGCTATCTTGGTGTCGCAAACTTTAGTCCCGCATCCAACAACTGTTCGTACAATATCTTGATTTTTGGAGGCTGGAACGATGCGATTTTTTTCTAGTGCTGCCGGATCGAGATTGCACAAAACGGGTGTTGCGGTTTGTGCAGAGAAGGATACTAACAAAGTTGCCTCAGCCAATCCGTAGGCAGGACAAAAAGCATTCCACTGAAACCCGGATGGTGCAAAGGTTTCGTAAAAACTTTCCATAACTTGGGGGTTGATTGGCTCAGCGGCATTGCCTGCTGCACGCCAACTACTCAAGTCCAGGGTGGCGCGTTGTTCTGGTGTAATCCTACGCACGCATTGATCGTAGGCAAAGTTAGGGCCTTGGCTATGGGTCACTTTGTAGCGCGAAATCGCCTGGAGCCAGTGGAATGGGCGTTTGATAAAGGCGAAGGGTGACATCACGTAGCAGGGGATACCGTTGTAGAGGGGTTGGATGAGTCCTTCAACCAGTCCATAATCGTGGAAGTAAGGCATCCACGCCACAGTTACGCTGTCCGGGGTGTAGCCACAGGCTTTTTGGAGGTTCGCTGAGTGGAACATTACGTTACTGTGGCTGAGCATCACACCTTTAGGAGTGGAAGTGGACCCTGAGGTGTACTGGAGATAGGCCAGCATATCGCTGGTTACGGCTGGATCTTGCCAGGTTTCAGCCAGAGACAGATCTACCTGCTCGGTGTCAATCCAGCTCATTGCCTGAAATTCCGGAATTTTCTCGTCGTACTCTTCAACGAGAGACAGAATGCCAGAGGTGGTTAGCACTAATGAGGCTTGGGCATCTTTGGCGATCGCTTGCAGTCTGGGCAAGGTTCGCTTCAATCGCCCCGCTTCCGGTGGGGGTACGGGAATGGCAATTGTCCCGGCATATAAGCAACCGCAAAAAGCGGCAATAACCTCTAGACCTTGTGGATAAAGCAGTAGTGCCCGCTCTCCTCTGGCATTATGCTGTTGTAGCAAGGCAGCGATCGCTCTTGCTTGGCGATCGAGCTGAGCATAAGTGAGCTGGGAACCTTCTTTTTTGCCATCAATCAGAAAAGTATAAGCTACCTTTTCCGGCTGCTGGAGTGCCCTCCACCGTAGCAGTTCAACTAGGGTAGAAAAATTTTGAGCTGTAGAAGAATCAATATCGCTTGGTGTAACGGTGTTCATAAGTACTAATGGAAACTTACTAGCTTTATTGAGAAGTGGTCGCGGCACCAGAAAGTTGACATATCAAGGTTAAGAACTACAATTCATCTTCTTTATTGTTTTTGTTCAGATTTTAAAAAAGCTTCTAGCTTGAACAATCCGGCAAGGTACAGACAGTGGTCTTGAGAAAAAAATCAACCTTTCGGTAGTTTTTCAATTTTGGTCTGATGTCTATCTTTAAGACTAGTAATTCTACGAATCTTTACTAAAAAAATATATTTTAAATTCCAGACTAAATACGGTAAATAACTTATCCTACATTGCTTTTCTTGATATGGCACCTAAAAAGTTTTATAAAGATTTTGTAAAGTTATTTCATTGTTAAGTCCGATTAATCTGTCATCTAAATTACAAATATGAAAACTTCTTGCACAAGCTGGTTTCCGAAAGACGAGACTACCAGCAAAGTTAAATTGCTTTGCTGGTAAGCATTACAGCTTGGAAGATGGCAAAAAGATTTGAAGTCCTTTCGTAGTAAGAAGCCGGAAGACTATGCTGAAGTAATTTTCTGAAATCTATACTCAGCCAAATTTATTGACCATGTGTGGGATTAGCTATAAGCAGTTATATAAATTCTTGTATATGTGTGTCAAGGTTTGTAACTAATTTAGTATGAGTGTTGTTTTTTACAAAAAAGAGAGACAGCTATACTGAAGAAACGGCAATCTCGGAGTAACTAGTTTTTTCAAAGAATAAGGGATAGGCTACTTCCCGAAAAATCTACCAGTAGCGCCGTTAGCGTATGGCTTCTCTCCGCCCCACGAGCGAGGAGAAGTACCCGGTAAAGGCAAGTGGTGCCAATCTAAGCGCTTTGGTGCGTTCTGATGGGTAGAAAGTATAATGCAGAGGCAGATGGCGCAGTAGGAGAGCAAGACTTCTTTAGCAGTGCGATCGCGAACCGCGTCTCCTAACTCACGGGCGGGACCAATGCACAAGAGAGACATGAAGCAGAGTTAAGCGAACTGTATTAGATCGAGTCCGAGAAAATGCTTAAGAGTTTTTGTCGGCTTCTTCGGGTTCAGTGATGATGACACGCTAAAACAGAAGCTTTCCTTCGGTAATTCTCCGGACTCAAAATGGCGCAACGTTGGAGTTAGATAACCACAGGCTCAGATTGATGGCTCAGACTGATGACTGATATTGATTCTATGTGGTGTCCTCCACAAACTGACTTAGCGCTATCGAGCAATGATGTCCATGTCTGGCGTGCTTCCCTCGACCAATCGGCATTTCACGTTCAGCATCTGCAACAAATCCTTTCTGAAGATGAGCAAATAAGAGCTGAGCGTTTTCACTTTGAGCGGGACAGGAAGCGTTTCATCATTGGGCGAGGTCTGCTCAGGACAATTCTGAGTTGCTACTTAGAAATCAACCCGGTCGAGGTGCAATTTTGCTATGGCTCCCGTGGCAAGCCAGCATTAGCTGGAACGCACGGAGAAAGTAACCTTCGGTTTAATTTATCTCACTCTCAAGATATCTGCCTGTATGCAGTAACACGCGATCGCCAGATCGGTGTCGATGTTGAATACATTCGTTCTGTTGCCGAAGTTGAAACGATCGCTAAACGATTCTTTTCGGCGCGAGAAAATGCCGTTTTGCGTGCCTTGCCTGCACATCAGAAGCAGCAAGCATTTTTAAACGCCTGGACTCGCAAAGAAGCTTATCTAAAAGCAATTGGAGAAGGGCTGGCTCGACCTCTGGATCAAATTGAGGTAACGCTGGCTCCAGGGGAACCAGCGATGCTGCTAAGCATTGAAGGCGATCGCTTTCAATGCGATCGCTGGTCACTCCAAGAATTGAAACCGGAACTTGACTACGTAGCCGCTCTTGCTGTGGAAGGAACTGGCACTTGCACCCGCTGCTGGCAATGGGATGCTAGCAATGGTTAGATAAAAACGACTAAATGCTGAGGGTAGGTAGTCGGTGAAAATTCTCACCCCTCCCCCCTGCTTCCTTTCTAATCGGGTGAAAGTCCCTTCGATGCTAGCCATTCCCGATTAAACAGCCGCGACTGATAACGAGCGCCGCTATCGCAGAGGATGGTCACAATCGTATGACCTGGCCCCATCTGCTTGGCGAGTTCTACGGCTGCTCCCACATTAATTCCTGTGGAGCCACCCAGAAACAGTCCTTCCTCTCTTAAGAGTCTGTAGACAACCCGTACCGCTTCGGTGTCATCAATTTGGATAGCATCGTCTATCGGTACACCTTCCATATTGGCGGTGACGCGGCTATTGCCAATCCCTTCTGTGATTGAGTTGCCCTCACTCTTCGTTTCACCCGTCTTGATATAACTGTAGAGGGCGCTGCCCATCGGGTCGGCTAAGACGGTTTTAACAGCAGGATTTTTTTCTTTCAGGTACATCGCTACACCCGCTAAGGTGCCGCCAGTTCCCGTGGCTGTAACCCAAGCATTAACTTTACCGTCCGTTTGTTCCCAGATTTCTTTTGCGGTAGTTTCGTAGTGCGCTTGTCGATTGGCTAAATTATCAAATTGATTCGCCCAAATCGCGTTTTCCATCTCAGACGCAATTTTGCCGGAGAGCCTGACATAGTTGTTGGGGTTGCTGTAAGGTACAGGTGGAACGGGACGAACTTCTGCGCCCAGCGTCCTCAAAGCATCCATCTTTTCCTGAGACTGGGTATCTGGGATGATAATCAGGCATTTGTAGCCCTTGGCGTTGCAAATATGAGCTAAACCGATGCCGGTGTTCCCAGCGGTTCCCTCAACGACTGTACCGCCAGGTTTGAGCAAACCTTTTTTTTCGGCGTCTTCAATGATATAAAGTGCTGCCCGGTCTTTCACAGAACCGCCTGGATTGAGAAATTCTGCTTTTCCCAGAATTTCACAACCTGTTTCATCGCTGAAGTTGTTTAAGCGGATGAGCGGTGTGTTGCCAACTGTCTCTACAAAACCCTTTTTGATATCCATTCTGAAATTACCTAAGTTCTTCCCTATAAAAATTTTGGCGTATCGCGGTAGTCCGACTCGACTTTTACCAAACTTTAGTCATGTTGAGGGAAAATCCAGGCAAAACGCGATCGCCACTTACCGTGTCGGGATTGTCTAGACATTCCACTTCTTGACTGGGACGATAGATATAAACTTTGCGGTTTTTTCGGTCAATCAACCAGCCTAGCTGGAATCCTGCCTCGCTCATGTATTCGAGCATTTTTTCTTGCAAAGGCTTTAAGTTGTCCGAAGCTGACCTCAGTTCAATCACAAAATCAGGGCAAATAGGGGCAAACTTTTGCTGTTGTTCTGGGGATAAAGCATTCCATCGTTCCAGTTTTATCCATGAAGCATCAGGCGACCTTTCTGCACCTGTTGATAGAATAAATCCCGTGCTAGAAGAAAAAGTTATCCCCGTGCCGTCTTGTTCTGACCATAACCAGAGCTGCCCGAATATATTACCTTCTCGGTTTCCTGTCTCTGAACCAGTTGGGGGCATGATGACGATTTCTCCAGTTTTATTCCGTTCAATGCGTAAGTTGCGGTTAATTTGACAGAACTCAAAAAACTGTTCGTCTGTCATTGGCATTGATGGCGGAATTCGCACAACTAGGGGAGAAGAAAGCATTCTGGATTTCCTCGATTTAGTTAGAATGGGCAACGCCTACTCCAAAATTTTACTGTTGGCTCATTCAAACCAATAAAAATAGCCTGACGGACGATTAGCTTTCGACCCATCAGGCTATTGTTAATTATCTAGTAAGCGATCGTGCACAGCGATCGCTCACTTACCCACTCAAAACTATTTGTCCGGTTGGGGAGTCATCCGCAGGTAAGGTTTGATTTCCGTGTAACCTTTAGGAAATTTCTCTTTTAATACTTCGGGATCTTTCAGCGAAGGAACGATTACACAATCGTCTCCCTCTTTCCAGTTAACTGGAGTGGCTACGCTGTAGTGATCCGTCAGTTGCAGCGAATCGATTACCCGCAGCAATTCATCGAAGTTACGTCCGGTGCTGGGGGGGTAGGTGAAGGTGAGACGCAGTTTCTTCTGCGGATCGATGACGAAGACCGATCTAACCGTTACGGTGTTGGCGGCGTTGGGGTGGATCATGTCGTAAAGGTCAGAGACCTTCTTATCCGGATCTGCCAGAATTGGGTAGTTAAGGCCAACACTCTGAGTTTCTTCGATATCACCGACCCAACCTTTGTGGGAGTCAACATCATCGACACTAAGTGCGATCGCCTTCACGTTGCGCTTGTCAAATTCTGGCTTGAGACGAGCGACTTCGCCAAGTTCTGTGGTGCAAACGGGCGTAAAGTCTGCGGGGTGAGAAAATAGCACTACCCAGCTATCGCCAGCCCACTCATAAAAGTTGATTTGACCGTGTGTAGAATCCTGCGTGAAGTCGGGTACTTGGTCGCCTAATCTAAGAACCATATCGGATTTCCTGTGAACTACCTTGAGGAACGATCTTCTATATTGCCACAAAACCCCAGTTTCCCGGTCGGAGTTTAGCTCTTTATTAAGATTTTGGAAAACTAACCAACTTCCAATTGTTCCAGAGTTGAGGTGGAGTGGGTACCGAGAGGTAATAAGATGAGAGGATAGAAAACAAAAATTAAACTAATAGTTGAGGACATGGTACCCTCAATCATGCTGTGTCAGGAGGATTTAAGTTTATGAAACGATTGGTTCGTCTGCTGACAGTGTTGGCTATGTTGGTGAGCTGCTTAGGATGGATGGGGCTGCCCAAAAGCGCTATTGCAGCCGATTTGACGGGTGTAGCACTGCACTCTTCATCAGTGTTGGCAGCAGTCGAGGCACCCCTCCGGAATCGGGCGGATGATAAGCTAGCCACCGAGTTCGGGAAAAAGATTGACTTGAACAACACCAATGTGCGAGCGTTTCGGCAATATCCAGGGCTGTACCCCACTCTGGCTCGCAAAGTTGTCGATAATGCACCTTACAAGAAAGTAGAAGATGTCCTGCAAATTCCAGGGCTAAGTGACGGTCAAAAAGAACGGCTTCAAGCGAACCTGGATAATTTTACAGTGACAGAAATAGAATCAAGCTTCGTGGAAGGTGGCGATCGCTATAACAACGGTTACTACTAAAGTGCTGAGTGCTATAGCCCTTTGAGCATAGACGTAGCGATTTGCTAATCGTGCTGAGTCGTGACTATCAAGGAAAAGATTTCGCAAGCCGGGTGAGCTAAACTCACCTTACACTCGGAATCTAGACCATAACAAGAACATTCGCCCCTAACGACTCATTTTCACCACCCACTCCTCAATGGAGTGGGTTATTTATTATGAGTGGAAGTATTAAGGAACTTATCATTGAACCCTATAAGCTCAGAATCTTTACCCCAGCAGGAAATACCTATCCACTTTGATGTCTTAGTAGTAGGCGCTGGTGCAGCCGGACTTTATGCAGCGCTTTGCCTGCCAGACTCGTATCAAGTTGGTTTGATTACAAAGGATACTCTGCCCCTTTCTGCCAGCGACTGGGCGCAAGGCGGCATCGCGGCTGCAATTGACCCGACAGACTCATCTTTGCTGCACATTGAGGACACAATGCGGGCAGGGGCGGGTTTGTGTGACAAAGAAGCCGTACAGTTTCTTGTAGAGGAGGCTGCATCCTGCATTGATTCGCTAGTGGATATGGGCGTTGCCTTTGACCGCAAAGGAACCTATCTCGCTTTGACCTTAGAGGCGGCTCATTCTCGTCCCCGCGTGCTTCATGCTGCCGATACGACGGGTCGCGCAATGGTGAGTACCTTAACCGAACAAGTGCTGCGTCGTCAGAATATCCAGATTATCTCTCAAGCATTTGCCCTAAGTCTGTGGCTCAATCCTGAAACTGGTGAGTGCCAGGGAATTTGCCTGGTTTACCAAAATCAGATTAGCTGGATAAGGGCGGGTGCGGTGGTGCTGGCGACAGGCGGCGGAGGTCAAGTATTTGCTCAAACGACAAATCCATCGGTCAGTACGGGAGATGGGGTAGCGATCGCGTGGCGTGCTGGGGCTATCCTGCGAGACTTAGAATTTGTCCAATTTCACCCTACAGCCCTCACCAAGCCGGGTGCGCCTCGTTTTTTGATTAGCGAAGCAGTCCGGGGGGAAGGCGCTCATCTGGTCGATTCCCAAGGACGACGATTTGCCTTTGATTACCATCCAGCGGGTGAACTCGCACCGAGAGATGTTGTCAGTCGAGCGATTTTTAGCCACTTGCAGCAAATCGCAGCCAACCCTGCCACAGGTCACGTTTTCTTAGATTTGCGCCCAATTCCCCAAGAAAAGATTCGCCACCGTTTCCCTAACATTATCCAGGTGTGTCAGCGGTGGGGAATTGATGTCTTTCACGAGCCAATTCCGGTTGCGCCAGCGGCTCATTACTGGATGGGAGGCGTCGCCAGCGATTTAATGAATCGCACCTCGATTCCCGGTTTATATGCGATTGGGGAAACAGCTAGTACTGGCGTTCACGGTGCCAATCGTCTCGCCAGTAATTCCCTACTGGAATGTTTGGTGTTTGGTGCCCAACTGGCTCATTTAGAAAGGAGTCAGAAGCAAGAAGGAAAGACTCGAAAGGATCAAACAGCAACGATGCAGGATGAAACAACACAAGAAAAACCAGATAGTGGAAGCATGGGAGAAATTTCCCCTTTGACTCTCTCTCATCCCTCATCATTCATCTGCGATTCGACCGAACGAGACAAAATTGAAGCTTTACGGCAAGAGTTACCGCGCTTAGTGTGGCAAAGTGCTGGAATTTGTCGATCGCAAGAGGTTTTAGAGAATGCGATCGCTCAAATCGAAGTTTGGCAACAAGAATTTGCTGCTCTGTCTCTGAGTCAGTACCTGATGAATTTAATCCCCGGTCAGCGGGCTAGTTTCGACTTACCCGATGCCGACCAACAACTGCGAATTTGGGGAGAAACCCACAACTTATTAGATGTAGCGTATCTAATTCTCAAAAGTGCTGCTTTTCGTACAGAGAGTCGAGGCGGACACTACCGAACTGACTTCTCTCAAACCTCGCCAAGCTGGCAAGTTCACACCTTAGTTCAACATCAGCATTGGTGGAAATCTCCCCCTCTGCAAAACTAAACAGTTCTAAGAAAGAACAAACTTCTTTATCCTTGCCTTTTAACTTTTACTTGACCTTTACCTTTGCCTGGTTCAGCGCGTTCCTGCACCCGTTCCATCACCAGCCGGAGGGCCGTTATCTTTCGGTTGAAATGCTTTCCCTTCCCCGCCAGATTTTAGTAAATTCTGGGTCTCAGCAGCACTCCAGAAGCTGTTTGACGGGCTGTTGTTGGGAAGAGTGGGGTCGATTCTGGCAGACACCATCTGGGGGCTGAATAGTTGCAACCCAATCAGTAAAGTTGCTGTTCCTGTGAATCGAAAGTAATTACTCATAACACCCGTTACAGTTCCTAGACTTTTGGGAGTGCCACTTTTGGGAGTGCCAGTAATATCAGTATATCCACTGAAAACCTCAGTAGCCAGTACCTTTATCAAATCTTTTTCTTTACGTTCTCTTTATAAAAACTTGAGCTTCTACAAAGAATTTGTAAAGTTAGAATCCGTAGTAAGGTACGCTAAACAAAGCTGTGGAAGTTGTTCGAGTGATTTTCTGACAATAGCAGGCGTTTCTGTGTAGTGGTCAACTAAACGTTTATTTGTAAGTTTAGTATTCAGTATTTTCAACGATAGATCTGGCAATGAATCCGGAAAATTTTCATAAGCTTAATATTTCGTATTTTTATTTTCTCGAAAAATTTATTATCAAATCAAAAATGATTTAGGCTCTTCCTTTGGTATTAATTGCTAAAAGTTTGATTGAAGCTTTCAAGACAGGTGTTATACCTTTCATTTTTGGAGACTAAATATCAGATATCCCCAGTCCTCTTTTAAAGGGGGACAATAGATGCCTCCATTGCAGACATGAAGTAAAATCGTCAGGACTTACGCATCTGTCACAAGCAATGGCGCGGCTATGCGTGCCGAGCGCCAAACAACTAGAGGACAAACATGGTTCTATCCTCAGCTCATGACGTATCCCAAAAAAGTAGGCGGATTCACACCAAACTCTATTAAGTGAATTATCAAGGCGAAAAGCACAAGGCAGCACTGGTAAAGACTGTGTTTAAGAAAGGGCAGTTTCAGCGCTGGGTGTAGAGGTTCCAGCGATCGCGCCTTTTCACGCTTAGGTTGGCAGGGCAAACTGGGATATACCTACCAAAGCAAATAAACTCTTGAGAGTCGATGAGTTTATCCGAAGAACCTGTAAACGATAGCTGCTGTTCAAAATGGTAGCAGTTCATCAGATGTTTCAGTTAGAGGTTCAGTATCAGCGTTACCAAATCCAGCTCTAACAACCTAGATCGAGACTGGATTGGAGTTCGCTGTACAGGAAAGCGCAGCATAAATTATTGTCTTTTTACCTAAATTTGCTCTGATTTGGCACAGAAACCCGTCTAGTAATCGTTAAGACAAACATCAACACCAAAAGCTGGACTTGCCAAGGCAAAAAGAGCAAACATAGAATCAAACTGACAGATGCTGCTGATGCAGCAAGCATGGCAACTTCATCGTGAGAATTCTCAAAGATGACGAAGGCTGATGCTATCGAGATTGCTAAAGGGATTAAAAAAAGCAAGGACATATCCAAAACCTCTTGAAATCGAATATGCAGGCTACTTGTTGTCAAGTTGCCCTGTTTAGGGTCATTCCATCAAGCTATTACCATGTTTCCCTCCTCACCTCCTTTACACATCACCCTAATGGGTAAACTTTTCTTAGGAAAAATACAGGGGATCGTCTGAGGGATTAGTATAGATCGAATTTAAATTTTACGCCCTAAGTCGCCGTCAATTTATAAAAACAAATTTAAATAAGAACGATAACGGCTATCAAATATAGCATTGTTGCGACCAAAACTACTGATACTATTTTGGGCGAATTTCGTTTAAGTAGCAGCTACGCTGGAGAAATTCAACTAACTATAGCAATCCTATTTGAGTTGTGGAATGCCAGCCCTTCAGCTTCTCAACTTCTCTAAGAAGCCGGGGAGCAAGGCTTCATGAATCCTTGAGGACTGCTATAGGTAGCAGGGATAGGAAGGAGGGGAGTTTTTTCAGTCAATCAGGCGAGAAAGCTCAATCTGCACGCACTGCTTGAGAGATAAGCGATTTGGGTAGACAAAGTACAGCTCAAGTAAATACAAAGCTAACAGAAGCGATCGCTTAGTGTGTCTCTCAGTCTCTCTTGACGTCTAGGCTGTACGTAGGTTTCAAGGTATTGATTTCTCTGGATTGACTGCAAGCATCCTTCAACCCTCTTGATAAGGACTCTCGGCTAATCGCTCCCCCAAAATGTAAAGTTTTGTAACAACTTTTTTGACGGTGAGGGGTGTGACCCCTCAGTGGGGTATATTGAATTTAGTAGATGCACCCTGATGATCGACGCCCTCAAGTTTTTGTTGGGCGTTTTTTGTTTTTGGGGGAGTAGCGATCGCGCAGGCTATGGGCGGCTACTCGGTTCTTTGAAGCTGGTAGAAGCAGCTTCTGGTAGTAATGTCATTTTGTTGTGCAAATCGTCTGCAACAGTTCCTTAACCCCCGCAATGGGCGCGCCGCTACGCTACCTACCAAAGTGGGAAAAGAGGAATCCCTGATGTAGCGCTCATAAAGTGATGGGGGATAACGCGCGACAGCCAGAACGTTTGGCTCTTTGAGAAGCGATTGAGAAGTTTTATAACAATCTTTTATTAGGGGTGGGGGGTGTGACCCCTCAGTGAGGTATATTGAATTTAGTAGATGCACCCTGATGATCGACGCCCTCAAGTTTTTGTTGGGCGTTTTTTGTTTGACTTAATACTCGTAACCGCAAGTTAATTTCCCTCCCCGCAAGCGGGGAGGGGTTCCAGGAAGTTCAGCCCCAGAGTCTTCTCAAACGGCGAAAAGCAATAAGATACAGCTTGTAAAAATTTCTTTTGACGCTGTAAGCGCAAGGCAATGTGCGCTTACAGAGCTAGCTAGGAGAATAGGCGTTACCCACGCTCTCGATAATTAGCGGCGTCTGCCACCAGAACCAAACGATCCCCGACTACGACTGGGACGCGATCGCGATCCGCTGCCAAAACTGGGACTTCTATTCGCGCGGCTGGGAGTCGATCCGTTAGAGCGACGCAGCGTGCTGGAACCATAACCCGATCCAGTAGAACGGTTTCCGCTTTGCGGGACTCGACGAATGCTGGTCGGTTGACTGGATGAAGGCGATCTTAAGCGCCCAGTTGTCCGCAAGGTTTGACGATTTCTAACAGCTGGTGGCGGCGCTTGATAGCGGGTTTGGTATTGCTGAACCGCTTGACTATAAGTGTTGCCGTATCCGCCGTAACCTCTCATAATTCCGCCCGGTTGATACACTGGCGGCATATAGTAACGCGGGGTAAACAACAAACTGCCTACCGCTTGACCTGCCAATGCTCCTGCAAAAGGTGCCCAGAAGCTTGACTGCTGACGCACGACCACGGTCTGGGGTTGACCTGTTTGAGGGTCGGGTCGCGTTTCAGTGACGTTGTGAACGTATTCAATTTTGAAGTCTTCTGGAATGTGCAGAGATGCCTGACCGTTAGCTGCTTTCACATAACCCTTCTGACCAGACTTAATTTCTTCGTCTGTCAGACGTGCCATTTGCAAATCTGTAGAGCGATAAACAGCGGGCGTGCCCGGAGGGGTATTGAGCAACATGAGGGTGTATTCCCCATCGGCATCATTGTAGGTTGCCTGCTGGACTGGATATTGTCCATCAGGCAAACGACTTTGAGTGGTCGTTGTCTTGAAGTCCCGATTCTGAGATGGGGCTTGGGTTGTGGTTGAGGGACTACCACAAGCTACCGTTGTGAAGCACAACGTCAGGGACATGAAAAGAATGGTCAATCTACGTAACATAAACGGATGAATAATTTTGATGAGGAAGCTATTAGCCATTAAAGGGGAATCTAAAGAGGAATCAGTTCTGGAAAATTCAGCAACAATTGATCGTTTGTGAGTTCATCACCCAACTGCGCTGGAGAAAAGTGAACTTGTATTGCTCGCAGCCTTTCCTGATAGTGCAGATTAACCAAGGCTTTTAGACCTTCTTTAAGCGCACTAAGATTGGCCAGATCGCCTTCGAGTACCGGAAGTTCCCCCTCATAAGCCACCGTAATCATCACAATCAAGTTGCGAGTGACTGGCAATGACAAGGGTTCATTTCCGTGAGAAGGTTGGCTGAAGTCTGGTTCGCTCAAATAGCGCTCAGCAGAGTCTGTGAACAATTCATTCACATAGTCCCCAGCTTCACCTTCATTCCAGAAAACGTCGCCTTCATTCGCTGCGGATTGCCAGTAAGTATCGTACTGTAAGAGGTTCTGACAAATTTCAACCAGTCCTTCGCCCAAAATTTGCAGATCCCCGTCAGCTTCGACGGCTTCTCTAGCAGCACGATTTAGAACTCCCAACAGAGGCGCAACCTCTGCACCTGCTAGATGGACAAACAAACGACAGACTACGAAGCGGCTTTTGCCACTGATTTGATTGAAGCGATCGCGCCAAGAAGTCATGACTTATCTTGCTACCAAATGCCAATCTTAGTCAATTGAGCTACTTTTTTACTTTACTCGGTGGGTGCGATCGCAGCCGTCTACCCTCAGAATGGTTTGACTGCTCTAGCTGGGCTGGAGACTTCCTGGTCTTACAGGGTTGTATAAAGGCAATGTCACAGTGCAAGTGGTTCCCACCCCGACTTTACTCTTTACTGTAATTGTGCCGCCGTGTAAGTCCACACACTTCTTAGTCACGGTTAGTCCTAATCCCGAACCAGCGACATTTCCAACATTCTCGCCTCGATAGAACGGCTCAAATAGATGAAGTTGGTCTTCTGGTGGAATACCAATGCCTTTATCCCTAATTTGCAGAGTTGCCTCTTGGCGATCGCAAACGAGGGAAAAATGAATATGACTGCCTTGGGGGGAGTATCTAATCGCATTGGAGAGTAAATTGGTAACAATCGAGCGCAGAAGTTTTTCATCGATTGCTGAGTTTGGGCTATCTCCCTGGCTGACAAATATTATTGAATTCTTACTACCTGCAATTAACCGCATTTCTTCAGTTAAGTAGTAGCAAAGCTTTTTGATATCAATAGACGCAGGATTAAATTCTAGTTTTCCAGCTTCGGCTCTATTGATTATTAGAATATCTTCTAATAGCTGAACCATGTGTTTGGCACTGGCTTGAATCCGAGCAATATTTTTCAATAATTTCTCTTTTGACCATCGCTCGAAGGAATGTTCTAAGGATTGCGAAGAGAGTAAAATCGTGCTGATTGGAGTGCGAAATTCATGGGAAACCATTGAAAAAAAGCGCATCTGAAGCTGACTGAGTTCTTTTTCTCTTTCTAGCGCCAGATGAATTTCTTCCGCTTTTTTAACATCGGTGATGTCTACTCCTGTACCTAGGATTTGTTCGGGTCTACCGTCAGCAGTTCTTGTAAAGACAACCTCACTGATATGAAACCAACGCCATTCACCCGTGGCGTTTTTCATCCGGTATTCTTTTTCGATTACTTGATCTTCTGTAGTAGTGGCAAACTCTTTGCTAAATTCCTCGATTTTAGCGAAATCTTCTGGGTGTAAAAAATCTGATAAAATCCGCGATCCGATTGCTTGAATTTCTGCCTGGGTGCATTGAAAAAAGTCTTCCGTTCGACGATTGGCATAAACATTACAATCTTGGATTATGTCATAAATGTAGAGCCAATTAGGAGTTGTATCGGCAATTTTCTGAATGAAACGTTGGCTTTCCTTCAGCGCTTCCTCGTTAGCTTTGCGCTCGGTAATGTCGATGCAGGTGCCAATGTAACCCGCAAAATCTCCTTCTGGGGTAAACCGGGGAACTCCTTTATCTACAATCCAACCGTATTCGCCATCAGCCTTTCTCAATCGATATTCTATACAAAAGGACATTCGGGAATTGAAAGCGGATAAGTAGCTATCTAAACAATGCTGAATATCTTCAGAATGCACGCCTTCCAACCAACTATTCCCAATTTCTTGTTCTAGAGTCCGTCCGGTAAAGTTTAGCCAAGTCTGGTTGAAAAACGTACAAAGTGCGTCTGGATCGGACATCCAGATCATAACGGGGGCGCTATCAGCCATCATGCGGAAGCGAGCCTCGCTCTCTCGCAGCGCTGCCTCTGCTTGCTTACGCATGGTGATGTCGCGTAACACTGATAGATTTCGCCCAGGAAGAAAATTAGCTCTAGCCGAATACTCAACTTCTCGCACGGTTCCATCTGGATGAAGGAGGCGCAATTCTCCGGTTGCCAGCCCTTGTTTTTGGAAGCTGTGCCACGCCTGTTCAAAATCGAAACTAGGCTCCAGAAAGTCTGCAATCCGCTTTCCCAAAAGTTCTGAAAGTTGCAGCCCCAGTAGTTGGCAGGCGGCTGGATTCGCTTCCACATAAGCGCCCTCGTCATCTGTAATTAATATCACTTCGAGTGCGCCCTCGAAGATTGCTCGCAGTTGTTCTTCCCTAGTACGGACGTCGGTAATATCCATCGCTGAGCCGGTAATGCCAATAACTTCCCCGGTGGGATTCCGCAACGGCTCTACGGTTAAATCGTAGTGGCGAACTTTTCCATTGAGTGTAATACACGTCTGTTGGCGCGTTCCAATTCCGCTTTCCAGCACCGGGCGTTTAATCGCTACCAGCTGTTGGGCATCTTCAGGCGAAAAGACTTCGGTTTCTAATTTTCCTAGTAAAACTTCGTCAACAACCCTTGAAGTGGGATGATGTACCCAGGTGTAGCGTAAATCGGTGTCTTGATTAAAGACAACGATGGGTGAATTTTTGAGCGCAATCCGAAAGCGTTCCTCACTAATTCTCAGTGCTTCTTCAGCAGCTTTGCGATCGCTAATATCGGTGGAAATGCCACCAATTGCGTAGGGAATCCCTTCAGTGTTATGAATGAGAAACTTGAGCGATAAGTAAGTGCGGATACCGTCGGGGCAAGGAATGAGTTCTTCAAACTCAAAGGAACTTCCAGATTCAAGCACTCTCTTGTCGTTTGATACCAATCTATCTGCGATTTCCTTGGGAAATATATCGTAATCGTTTTTGCCAAGAACTTGCTCTCTAGTAAGGTGCAATAAATTTTCAAACTGGCGATTGACTAGAATGTGTCGGCAAGAAGTGTCTTTAAGGTAGATAATTGCTTGAGAGTTATCTAAAATTGCCTGTAGCCGTTGTTCGCTCTCCGAGAGAGCGAATTCTGCTTGTTGGCGTAGCGTAGCGTGCCGCAGGCGATCGCTGATATCGCGAGCAAAAAAACTAGCGTACTCCTTGCCCTTAAACTGCAAGTAATTGCCTGTCACCTCAATCGGGAATATCCTGCTATCTTTACTACGATGATGAGACTCCAGGGAGAGAGAGCCGCGTTGCTTGATAGCTTGCCAAATATCTGGCCAGACTGCTGGGGGAATGTCCGGATTTACGTCATATAGACTCATCGAGAGTAATTCTTCTCGTGAATAACCGATGGAATGACAAAGGGCGTCGTTTACATAGACAAACCGCCCTTCCGGATTTATCCAAGCGATCGCATATACCGCCCGCTCGACACAAAATTGGGTTAGATGTAACGCTTCTTCAGCTCGCTTGCGCTCGATAATTTCAGCCAGCAGCAATTCATTCGTACTAACGATTTCTGCGGTTCGTTCCTGAACTCTGATTTCTAGTTCCTCATTAACCTTTCTGAGTGCTTCCTCTGCACGTTGACGCTTTGCATTTTCGCTATACAGAAGCAAGTAAACCCAGCATAAAAGCAAAAAAACCGAGCCTGTGCCAAGATAATGCATCAGGATTGTATTTTGAGCGCTGGTTGATACTGCTAGCGATCGCTGCTGTAAAAATGCTCGCTCATCATTCTGCATCTGCTGAATTAACTGGCGAATCTCACCCTGACGCTTTTGCTCCTCTTCAATCAGGGCAATCTGACCCGCCGCATCTTCATCATTGTTTTGCCGCAAGGAAACTAACTTTTCGACTACAGGGAGTTCCTTTGTCACTAAAGACTCAAGCACATTCAACTTTGTCTGTTGCAGGGAGTTATCGCCCGTCAACTTTCGGAGCTTTTGAATTTTCGAGCCAATTTCCGGACTAGCCGCGGGAGCGGTGTTTAGCCAAGTTTCGTCGCCCCTTAGGATATCGTTGCGTTCCTTTGCTTGAATATCTTTTAGCGTAGAAAGCATCTCATCAAGGTTCTGCACAACTTCTTCAGTGTGCTGTATCCATTCATGGCATTCGATCGGTTGAGTCATGCTCCAATACGAAGCTGTACTTGTTGCACCGAGTAGCAACAATGCCAACCCTAAACCGCTGATAATCATTGTTTTTTTAATAGGCCACTTCATCGCATTGTTTTCTTGCTAAGGTTACTGTTTATCCTGCGTTAATCGTCCGAATGATAGATGATATTCTATGAATAGGGCAGTTTAGCCAGTTAGAGACTTTATCAATCATCTTTATTTCCCGTTTTTTATCAACTAAAAGCAATTTATGCAATGAGAATCCTTCTAATAGAAGATGATTTGCGTCTTGCAGAAGCTTTAGTAGAAGCTCTTACCGATCAAACTTATGTGGTTGATGTGGTGACAGATGGGGAAGCTGCTTGGGATCAAGTCCAAACCGTTACGTATGACTTAATTTTGCTAGATGTAATGCTGCCTAAGCTAGATGGCATAAGCCTTTGCCGTCGATTGCGCTCTCATGACTACAACCAGCCAATCCTCATGATCACTGCCCGCGACACTAGCGCAGATAAAGTCACCGGCTTAGATGCTGGAGCGGATGATTATATTGTTAAACCGATCGATCTACCAGAGTTATTAGCTCGGATACGCGCTTTGTTGCGTCGAGGGAGTTCCTCAGCGTCTCCAGTGCTAGAGTGGGGCAGCTTGAGCTTTAACCCTAGTACCTATGAAGTTAGCTATGCTGAGCAATCTTTGCACTTAACCCGCAAGGAATATTCTTTATTGGAGCTATTCCTCCGCAATGGTCGGCGGGTACTCAGCCGCAGTAGCATCATTGAACACGTATGGTCTCTTGAGGAACCGCCAGAGGAGGAGACTGTTAAAGCCCATATTAAAAGCCTACGGCAGAAACTCAGAGCAGTAGGCGCACCGCCCGATTTGATTGAGACAATTCACGGTATTGGGTATCGCCTTAAACAGCTATCTTAATTTGATGCTTTGTAAACAGCAGCAAAATATTATTTGCAAAAGTTTACTGTTTTTTTCATTTCTTCTCGATTTCTTCCCGATTTCTCCTCTATTTTTTTACATTTGAGACGTAATCTTAGATTCAAAACAGGCTAGAGTCTGTTTCCCAATCTGACGACCTCCTTTTAATGCAGGCTGGGTTAGTCGGCATACGCTAGAAGCGATTAATCCAGTATGCTCTCTTTGCGCTAGTAGATAGAACTGATATTAATCCAATAGAAGCTGAGTTTCCTGTTAATATTCATGCCTTGAGTTTACAAAGCAGCCGATGTTAACAAAAACCTCTAAGCAAGATACCCGTAAACTTTATGGCTGGGGGAAATTATTACCTATTAGTCAGCCTATAAGTACTATTTTTGCCTCTTCATTTGCAAAGAAAGTAATTAAATTTTATCTGTGTTTTTACGTGAAAACTTCATAAATAAAATAAGAGAAAATCTCCAGTTTTAAAATTTGCTTCGGGCAAGACGTTGATGTTTTTAAAATTTAATAATAATAGATATAAATTAGAAAATCAACCAGACAAAATCAGAATGTTATTCGATAAAAATTGAGGTCAAAATGGCTTGTCGAACCATCAATTTAACAATGTTATGGGTTGCCGATGAAATTGCTCAAATCTTAGACAATGAACAAGAGTATTTTGAATACGGAGCCTTTTTAAATTCTAGATTATATAAAGAATTAATGACCTATACCCTGAGTCGAGTTCCTAACGTATACGCTGCGATCGAGGATGGTCAAAAAATTTCAGAGAAATGTAATCGTCGTTACTGCTCTGGAGAAAGAAAGCTGCACATAGAAACAGTAATTCGCCAAGGAATTTTTGAGATTCTCCAAAGGAAGAGAGATTGGATTAAACATCAACTTCCTAGCTCGTCTGAGCAGAGTTTTTCCCCATCTACTTGGTTTACCTAATTTGCAAAGGTTTAAAATGAAGAAAGCAAAAAAATAAAAATGCGATCGCACCCTACCTGAATCAACAGGGCATTCCTTGCGATCGCATCCTTATTTCTGTCTACTCTTTACTCACGGAGCGCTTACTACACCGATGGTCTGGGGAATAGTTCTTTTAGATGTAATATAATTTACACCCTGAGCAAGCAACTGTGAAGAACCGCCACCATCGAGCATAACTACGTTATCTGCACCAAATTTTTTTAGTGTCTCAGCTGCATGAAACTGAGTTGAATCACTCGAATTGAAAATTAAAACTGTTTCGTAAATTCTGTTAGAGTCGCCATCTCTAACTCCCATAAAAGTTCTACCCAAATTTTTATTTATAGATTTATTTGCTTTTTCGCTTAAGCCAACAATGATATTAGGAGCTGAAGAAGAGTAAAGAGAGTTTTTACCATTAAAAACGCTAATTTCTGCGCGATTATTCCAAACCGCAAGCATCAGCTTTTGGCTAGCAAATTCACTTTCGCCTGCATAGCCGTCACTCATAATGATTCCATTGGCTTTAACTGGAAAAGCTAAGTTAGTGATGGTGGCGGATTTAGTGTCATTTCTGAAAAACTGACCATTCGTTATCGAAAAAGCTTTTTTATTAAAAGAATAGAAATTTTTCCAGGCTTGTGTCAGCGTTTGGCGTCTCAACTTAGGATCGTTTCCTCCATAAGCGCCTTGTTTCTTACCGGGATTGGTAATCTCGCCATAAAGGAATTTGACAGACGCGCCTTGGCTCAAATCAACAACTTGCACATAATCAGAGTTTTGGTGATAAAGTGTAACCCCTGGCGCACTCCTAATTGCTTTAAAACCAAAAGGAAAGAACTTTTGATTGCGATCGCTTTTAACAAATGGTGTTTGTGAGGAGATACCGTTTTTAGCATCCAACCCTAGAGAATGTTCCCGGTGAATAGAATTCGCGGCTACATAAGCAACAGGTAAAACGGCAAAACCCCTCTGTGCGGTTTTTAAATACCTTAAGTCTGCGAAGGCGGAGTTCGTTGGTACTGTTGAGGCTGCTATTCGCTCGAACTTGGCTCGCTCGTTCTCAGATTTAGACGCAGGAAGTTTTGGAGCGCTCAAGTGGATGCTTTGAGCGATCGCGCTAAAAATCAAATATGCAAACATGAACAATCTCTTCTCGAATTAATCTGGCTGACGATACCTTATTCGCTAGCGAAAGCTACATAGCGTTCGCGGCTGTCCTCCGAGCCGCTAATTCAGCCCCAAGTTGAATCGCTGCCTTCATACTGGTAGCATCGGCAATTCCCTGACTAGCGATATCAAAAGCAGTCCCGTGATCGGGAGAGGTGCGGATGAAGGGAAGACCGATAGAAGTATTTACCGCTCGGTCAAATGCCATCAGTTTAACCGGGATTAAGCCTTGGTCATGATAGAGCGCCAAGTAAGCATCGTGAGCCGATGAGATGCCATTTGAACCGAACCAGGCTTGACCGGGCTTTACCCACATCGTATCTGGGGGAATTGGGCCATCCAGTTGCAGAGCGGGTCGCCGTTGTTGCTCTAGCCAAGGGATTAACCAATCGATTTCTTCTCGTCCCAGTTGTCCTTGTTCGCCGCTGTGAGGATTTAGACCAGCGATCGCTATCTTTGCCTTTTCTATCCCAAAATCTGCTTTTAAGCATTCCACCAGCAAATCAAGCTTATTCGTCAGCAGTTGCGGTGTCAGCACCTCAGCGACTTGACGGAGGGGAATATGGGTAGTGGCAAGTAAAGTGCGGAGTGTCCAACCAGTATGAGGCGATCGCGCCACAAATAACATCCCAAATCGCTGGACGCCGGAACGATTGGCTAACAGTTCCGTTTGACCCGGATAATCATATCCTGCGGCTTTCCAAGCAGATTTCGCAATCGGGCCAGTAACAATGCCTTGGAACTCACCCGAAAGCGTGTGCGCGATCGCAGTTTCCATATAAGCAAAGCTTGCCGCGCCACTCGCAGCATTCCCAGTCCCAATCTTGATTTGCCGCTCTATTTCCCCGTCCAGTGGGACATCAAGAATTGATAACTGTGCCGGGTCTGCTAGCGGTGCTGACACCAACTCAGATGCCTCCAACTCAGATGCCTCCTTACCCGCTTCTAAAGTCTGTGTAGACAGGCTTTGCTCCTGTAGCTGGGAGGGACGCGGCACCCTGCCCTTACATTGTCGGGTCAATCGATGATAAGTTTCTTGCAACAGTCCCCGACTGCCAACGACAGTAATCTCGCAATTTTCGGTAATCGGATCTGCCAACGCCTTCAGCACCACCTCTGGCCCAATCCCCGCCGGATCTCCCAGTGTTACCGCTAACCGAGGACGTTCTTGCCGTTGTGTGAGATTGGTAGGTGTTTGTGTAAAGAAAGTTTTCACAGCTTTCAGTTTAAAATACTCTAAACTTTTTAATTGATTCCCAAGGAGCCTACAACCGATGAGCGGTGAGATTTTTAATGCAGCTATATTGTCCTCTACCCTGATTTTAGTGGGTCTGGGTCTAGGCTTTTTGTTACTCAAAATCCAAGGCGGCGAAAACGAGTCCCTCTAAGGGCAACCCCTGAAAGCAAGGGCAAGCGACGCCGGTGCGTGTTCTATCAACGCGCCTAGTAGCTTGTCCGTTGCCATAAAAATGAATCGTTGATTTGTTCCTCGCCCGTTGCTTTGTCATCTGGCGAGAGTTTACTATTGGGCATTTTCATCGGATTAGCAACTAGCAATTGAAGTGCGCGATCGCTCTTATTACTATTTTTGTGAACTTTCTTTGCGTTAATTCTGAGATTTCTGATAATATCTTATAGAAAGTTTAAGATTCCTTACTAATTACTAGATGACTTTATTAATTGTCGGTGCCACCGGCACCCTGGGCAGACAGGTGGCTCGTCGGGCAATAGAAGAGGGCTATCAAGTTCGCTGTCTGGTACGAAGTGCGAAGAAGGCGGCATTTTTAAAAGAATGGGGCGCTGAGTTAGTCGGCGGCGATCTCACCAATCCTGAAAGCCTGAAAGCAGCCTTTGAAGGTGTCACAGCCGTGATTGATGCGGCAACTTCACGACCGACAGACGCCACTAGTATCAAACAGGTAGACTGGGATGGCAAAGTAGCGCTGATTCAAGCCGCCAGCGCTGCCAAAGTTGATCGTTTTATCTTCTTTTCCATCTTGGATGCTGAAAAGTATCCCAATGTCCCGTTGATGGAAATCAAGCGGTGTACGGAGCTTTTCTTAGCAGAATCCGGGTTGAATTACACCATTTTGCGACCTTGCGGCTTTATGCAAGGGCTGATTGGTCAGTATGCAGTGCCGATCTTAGATGGACAAGCTGTATGGGTGACAGGGGACACCTCTCCGGTGGCTTACATGGACACTCAGGATATTGCTAAGTTTGCAATCAAAGCCCTGAAGGTTCCGGAAACTGAAAAGAAAACCTTCCCGATTGTCGGTTCTCGCGCTTGGGGTGCTTATGAAATCATCCGCCTGTGCGAACGTCTTTCTGGGCGAGAATCCAAGGTGACGCGGATGCCTTTGGGCTTACTGCGGACAGTGCGACGGATCGCTCGCTTTTTTGAATGGGGCTGGAACCTAGCAGATCGGTTGGCTTTTGCCGAAGTGGTAGCGACCGGCAAACCCCTGAATGCGTCGATGGATGAGGTTTATCAAGTCTTCGGGATAGACTCAGCCCAAATCACGACTTTGGAGGCATACCTGCAAGACTACTTCAGTCGCATCTTGAAAAAACTCAAGGAAATTGATTACGAAAAATCAAAAAATAAAAAGCAGAATAAAAAGAAGATGCCCTATACCTCTTGAACTGATTACAGCCTCAAAACAAAGTGAGTTGTTAGTTGTTGGTTTTTAATAGGTTACATACCTAAAAACCAATCCTCGATCGCTAACAATTAAGAATGAACTACTACCGGACTCGAAGCGTGCCCAAAGCAGGGATTATATACAATGACACCAAACCTGTAGCTTGTCGCGCTGCAACAGAGTTAAAAGACAAGCTGACAGCCGCTGGTTGGGAAGTTTGCATGACAACAGGTTCCGGTGGGATTTTGGGATATTCTCGCCCCGATCGTCCGGTATGTCATACCCCAATCGATTCCCTGGCTCCCCCCGGCTTTGATGAAGAGATGAAATTTGCCGTGGTGTTAGGGGGAGATGGCACGGTTCTGGCGGCATTTCGCCAAGTGGCACCTTGCGGGATTCCCTTGCTGGCGGTGAATACTGGGCACATGGGTTTTCTCACTGAAGCTTATGTGAACCAGATCCCGCAAGCGCTGGAAATGCTCATGGCTGGGGAGTATGAAGTCGAAGAGCGGGCGATGCTCGCGGTGCAACTATTTCGCGATAATGTCCGGCTGTGGGAAGCGCTGTGCCTGAATGAAATGGTGATTCATCGGGAACCGCTCACCAGTATGTGCCATTTTGAGGTGCTGATTGGGCGTCACGCGCTGATGGATATTGCCGCAGACGGGGTGATTATCTCGACCCCGACTGGCTCGACGGCTTACTCGTTGAGTGCTGGGGGGCCGGTGGTGACGCCTGGGGTGCCGACATTACAGTTAGTACCGATTTGTCCTCATTCACTGGCGTCTAGGGCATTGGTGTTTGCAGATAGCGAACCTGTGACAATTTTCCCCGCAAATCCTAACCGACTGGTGATGGTGGTAGATGGCAATGCTGGGTGCTATGTATTGCCAGAAGATCGGGTGTATCTGGAGCGATCGCCTTTTTCAGCTCGATTCATCCGCTTGCAATCCCCTGAGTTTTTCCGAATTTTACGAGAAAAACTCGGTTGGGGTCTGCCTCACATTGCTAAACCGACATCGGTTGAATTGCCCTAAAAAAAGCCAGGAGTCATGAGTTATTCGTGATTTCCCAACGAATGACCCATGACCCATCAGCCGGACGAATTACAAAAGTTAACATAAACCAAGCCGTTAATCTCCAGCTTTGGGTATCCCCCCTCTGATAGACTTCTAACTGGAATCGCCAGATGAAACGACGCTAAATCAAGCAGTTGAGAGGATAATTTTTGTGGAAAACACGCTGGGATTAGAAATTATAGAGGTAGTTGAGCAAGCTGCGATCGCATCCTCCCGGTGGATGGGAAAAGGCGAAAAAAACATCGCTGACCAAGTCGCGGTGGAAGCCATGCGGGAGCGGATGAACAAAATTTATATGCGGGGTCGGATCGTCATCGGTGAAGGCGAACGGGATGATGCCCCCATGTTGTATATCGGAGAAGAAGTTGGTATCTGTACCCGCGAAGATGCCAAAACTTATTGCAACCCAGATGAATTAATTGAGATTGACATTGCCGTTGACCCCTGCGAAGGCACCAACCTCGTTGCCTACGGTCAAAATGGTTCAATGGCAGTTCTGGCAATTGCTGAAAAAGGCGGTTTGTTTGCCGCTCCTGACTTTTACATGAAAAAGCTGGCAGCGCCCCCAGTGGCACGCGGTCATGTTGATATTAACAAGTCCGCCACCCAAAACCTGAAGATTCTCGCAGAGTGCCTGGGTCGCTCGATTGAGGAACTGGTGGTCGTAGTGATGGATCGCCCTCGTCACAAAGAACTGATTCAAGAAATCCGGCAAGCGGGAGCCAGAGTGCGACTGATCAGCGATGGTGACGTTTCTGCTGCCATCTCCTGCGCCTTTGCCGGTACCAATATTCACGCTTTGATGGGAATTGGTGCTGCACCCGAAGGCGTCATCTCAGCAGCCGCTTTGCGCTGTCTGGGTGGACACTTCCAAGGTCAGCTGATCTACGATCCAGATGTGGTGAAAACTGGATTGATCGGAGAGAGCAGAGAGAGCAATATCGCACGGCTTAATAGCATGGGCATCACAGACCCAGACAAAGTTTACAGTGCTGAGGAACTCGCCTCTGGCAAGACAGTTCTGTTTGCAGCTTGTGGTATCACTCCTGGTACGCTCATGGAAGGCGTCCGGTTCTTCAAGGGTGGGGCACGGACTCAAAGCTTGGTCATTTCCAGCCAGTCGCAGACCGCCCGCTTTGTTGATACGATCCACATGTTTGAAGAGCCGAAGCAACTGCAATTGAGGTAGTCTGCGGATAATCGGAAATCGGGTTGCAGGTTGTAGGTTGCAGGTTGAAGGTCGTGCAGGTTAACTTTCAACCTTCAATCTTCACCCTTCAATCTTCAATCTTCTAATCTTTTAACCATCAACCCAATAAGCAATTAGTAATTAGCAATTAGCAAATGAATATTGCAGTCGTAGGTCTTAGCCATAAAACAGCGCCGGTTGAGATTCGGGAAAAATTAAGTATTCCAGAGCCAGCGTGTGAAGGTGCAACTCTTGCCCTCATGAGCTACCCCCACATTGCAGAAGTCGCGATTCTTAGCACCTGCAACCGCCTGGAAATTTACATCGTTGCTCATGAAACCGAACAGGGCGTTCGGGAAGTCACCCAATTTCTTTCCGAACACAGCAAATTTCCCCTCCATCAACTGCGGCAACACTTGTTTGTTTTGTTGCATGAAGATGCAGTCATGCACTTGATGCGAGTGTCAGCAGGTTTAGATAGTTTGGTGCTGGGGGAAGGGCAAATCCTGGCGCAAGTGAAACATACTCACAAACTGGGACAGCAATACAAGGGCATTGGTAGCATCCTGAATCGGTTGTTCAAGCAAGCACTGACTGCTGGGAAGCGAGTTCGGACGGAAACCAGTATCGGTACGGGTGCTGTCTCCATCAGTTCAGCAGCGGTAGAGTTAGCCCAGATCAAAGCCCAGAACTTGGCAGCTTGCCGAGTGATGATTCTAGGTGCGGGGAAAATGTCCCGGCTGTTAGTGCAACATTTACTGGCAAAAGGAGCGGTTCACATCTCGGTGTTGAACCGTTCTATGCAACGGGCACAGGAATTGGCGAATCAGTTCCCAGAGGCACAGTTGCAACTGTATCCACTGTCAGAAATGATGTCAGCGATCGCTTCCTCGGATTTAGTGTTTACCAGTACCTCTTCCACAGAACCCCTGTTGAATCGATCGAAACTGGAAATTCACCTGGAAGCGCACCGAGGTTTGATGATCTTTGATATTTCCGTGCCGCGTAATGTGGATGGGGATGTTAACGAGCTGGACAACGTGCAGGCGTTTAATGTCGATGACTTAAAGGCAGTGGTGGCTCAGAATCACGAAAGCCGCCGCAAGATGGCAATGGAAGCCCAGGAATTGCTAGAAGAAGAGGTGGAAGCCTTCGATCTTTGGTGGCGATCGCTTGAAACCGTTCCTACCATCAGCTGCCTGCGCGATAAAATGGAAACGATTCGCACTCAAGAGTTAGAAAAAGCTTTGTCTCGCTTGGGTACGGAATTTGCCGAAAGACATCAAGAAGTCATCGAAGCACTAACGCGCGGAATTGTCAATAAAATTCTGCACGATCCGATGGTACAACTGCGATCGCAACAGGATATCGAAGCTAGACGCAAAGCGATGCAGGCACTCCAAACTCTGTTTAACCTGGATATAGGCGAACAATTTAGCTAATCGTTCGGGGTTCATCGTTCACGGTTCATGGCAACTTCTATGAACAACGAACAAAGAACAACGAACAATGAATAATGAATCGAATTTTTCCAGGACTTTTACTGCTACTAGGACTGTGGCTAGCCTTCGATCTAGTCGCTTACCTAGTAGCAGATGTTTTTTGGTTTCAGGAAGTCGGATATCTACCGGCGTTTCTTCTCAGGGTAAGCACTCAAGCAGGGTTGTGGGCGATCGCGTTAATCGTTACCGCTGGCTTTTTACTGGGTAATCTATATCTCGCCCATCATCTTAAGTATTCTGAAGAGATTCCCCCAACAGGGTTTAAAAAAAGGGGCTTTGATTCCCCTTTTTTAAGGGGGAAGCAGCGCGTTAGCGCGGGGGTTGGAGAGGATCGAGTCTTAACCGAAGAGTATCAGAGAGAATCCTTTTCTTCAATCAGTCCTCAGTCCTCAGCCCTGAAATTGCGATCGCTTTTGTCTTTGCTAGCGGTACTTAGTTTAGCAATTGGGTTGATGTTGCTGCACTATGGTCAAATAGCCGCGAGTTATTGGCATTCTAATGCCAGCTTGCCGACCATATCTCCCCTTTTGCCAGTTTGGTTTCAACCTGAGTTGATATGGCAGATAGGTAGAAAGACGCACTTTAGCATCTGGCAGGTTGTCGTGGTGTTGGTATCGGCGGCGCTGGTGTTGATTTATTCACAGTTTTTGTTAACTGCGATCGCGCTTGTCCTCAGTTTATTCTTTGGGCTGGTGCTGTCAAGCCACTGGGCGAGAATTTTACAGTATTTTCATCCCACCAGTTTTAACAGCGTTGACCCCTTATTTGGAAGAGATATCAGCTTTTATGCATTTCAGTTACCTGTTTGGGAATTACTAGAATTTTGGTTTTTCGGACTATTTTTGTATTGTTTTGCAGCAGTCACTCTAATTTATTTGCTATCTGGAGGTAGTTTTAGTGAGGGAAGATTTCTAGGGTTTTCCAAATCCCAGATGCGTCATTTGTGCGGACTCGGCGGTTGCCTATGTACTGCTCTCGCTCTCGGCTATTGGTTATTGCGCTATCAATTGCTGTATTCCACCACCGGCGTTACCTATGGTGCCAGTTACACCGATGTCACCGTGCGATTGCCACTATATACAGGGTTAAGTTTATTTTCACTAGCGTTCGCACTTCTCCTGTTGTGGCAAACACTTCAATTAAAAATAAAAGTTCTTAAATTAAAAATTATTTTCTTGGCATTTTTAATTTTTAATTTTTCATTTCTAATTGGATTACCCACAGTGGTGCAACGCCTCATCGTTCAACCTAATGAACTGGCACGGGAACGAATCTATATTAAACACAGTATTGCCTTTACGAGGGCAGCATTTAATTTAGAGAATATTGAAGTTCAAACTTTCGACCCTCAAGGAAATCTTACTACCGCAGACCTCCAGCAAAATGAACTGACGATTCGCAATATTCGCCTTTGGGATAAGCGCCCACTTCTAGAAACAAATCGCCAATTACAACAAATCCGTCTCTATTACAAGTTTCCTGACGCTGACATTGACCGATATACTTTGAAGATAGTAGCCTCAGAGGAAACCGAGCAGACCGAAAGGCAACAAGCAATTATTGCTGCTAGAGAGTTAGATTACAGTGCCGTTCCCCCAGAAGCAAAGACTTGGGTAAACAAACATTTAATTTACACTCACGGTTATGGATTTACCCTCAGTCCGGTCAATAGAGTTGGCCCTGGTGGACTACCAGATTATTTTGTTAAAGACATAGCCACCAATCCGGATGCTGCCGACAACAGCGCCTTAAATGTATCTAGCGAACGGATTCGAGCCAGCATTCCGATTGGGATACCTCGGATTTACTACGGCGAACTCACGAATACTTATGTGATGACGCCAACGACAGTCGAAGAGTTAGATTATCCCAGTGGCAACGAGAATGTTTATAACACTTACGATGGTACTGGCGGCGTCTCCATCGGTTCGTGGTGGCGGCGTCTTTTATTTGCCGAGTATTTGAAAGACTGGCAGATGATGTTTACGCGGAATTTCACACCGCAAACCAAGCTGTTGTTTCGCCGCAATATTGCACAGCGAGTTCAGAAGATCGCGCCTTTCTTGCGGTTTGACAGCGACCCCTACTTAGTGGTTGCCAAGACCGATGCATCGAAGGAGCAAAATTACATTTACTGGATTATTGACGCTTATACAACAAGCGATCGCTATCCTTACTCCGATCCTGGCGAAAACCAATTTAATTACATCCGCAACTCTGTCAAAGTCGTCATCGATGCCTATAACGGTTCGGTTAATTTTTACGTTGCCGACCCCCAAGACCCGATTATTAACTCCTGGACTGCTATCTTTCCCGATCTGGTAAAACCATTAAATGTGATGCCCGCTTCCCTGCGGAGTCATCTCCGCTATCCAGTGGACTTTTTTAGCATTCAGTCGGAACGGTTGCGGACTTATCACATGACCGACCCCCAGGTGTTCTACAACCGGGAAGACCAGTGGCAGGTTCCGACTGAGATTTATGGCAGCGAACCGCGACCCGTGGAACCTTACTACCTGATTATGAAACTGCCGACGGCCCAGGAAGAAGAATTTATTCTTCTCCTGCCTTTCACACCTAGGCAACGCACTAACTTAATCGCCTGGTTGGCGGCACGTTCCGATGGAAATGAATACGGCAAGTTGTTACTTTACGAGTTTCCCAAGCAACAACTGGTTTACGGAACCGAGCAAATCGAAGCTTTAATCAACCAAGATCCGGTTATTTCTCAGCAAATTTCTCTCTGGAATCGGCAGGGAGCAAGGGCAATACAAGGTAATTTGTTAGTAATTCCGATTGAGCGATCGCTTCTCTACGTCGAACCTCTTTATTTGGAAGCCGAACAAAATAGTCTGCCGACTTTAGTGAGAGTGATTGTTGCCTACGAAAACCGTATTGTTATGGCAGAAACTCTAGAAGAAGCACTTAAAGCAATCTTCCAACCAGCACAACCAACTACCCCAGCAATTATTCGTCCTGTGGAACCGTCGGGCGTTCCTTGAATCGCTTAATACAGGAAATTTAGCAGTTTGGAGAGTGCGAAATGAAAATGTTTCCACAGGCGTAAATTCTGAAATACAGCGCACTCAACAAAACAACAGAAACCTCCAATTAGGGGTAACACGCTTCTGTTACAGACATAAAGTAAAACGGTTTAAGTCGCTTATGAATGTAATTTGATATTAGTATTGCTTTTAAATATTTAATTTTTATTTTATAGTTCCTAATTCAGGATTGATCGCAACCCCAAGAACAACTAACCATGAATCTAGCAGTTATAAATGATTCGTGAAGGCAAAATCTCCGACTTATTCGAGAAGTCGGAGATCTAAACCGCTGGCTCACAACTCAAATAGGATTGCTATAGATGGATAAGTGTATCTAGAGAAAATAAATCGGTAGAACCGATGAAATTACCGAAGCCGAAAACAGGGCTGGGATGCAATACTGACTAGGACAGCGTTGTGTTGAAAATCTGCAACGCTTTGCAAGTTCTTAAACAGAAATGATTCGATATATAAATTTAAAAAAGTAGCCGATTACGATTAATTCCTCAAAATTTCAATAGCGCGATCGCTCTCATTGTCAAGCGTTAAAAATAAATTGACATAAAAATACGAATAAACCTGATGACCTCAACACCATTGCCGACAATCATAGACTCTGCGCCTCCGAATCGGTACTCAGCCCCGCGCTTACCCCGCAGTCTTAGCTCTCTGGAAACGTGGGGCTTTGGTGTAACAGCTCATATCTCTTGGCCTGCCATAGCCCCCGTACTGCACATTGCTCTCGGTACGGGGGCTATTTTTGTCTGGTTGCCAGGAACGATCCTTGGCATCTTGCTAAACCTGCAAGTAAAACGCTTAGGCAGGCATTTTCCTGACGTAGCCGGAGGAACGCCCAACTATACCACCCGATTGCTAAAGCACTATCCGGGGTTAGCCCGTTACGCGGCAGTTGGTTACTTCTTCAGCTGGGTTTCGACGCTGGCGATTAACGTGGTTGTCCTTACAGAACTCATTAAGGTAAACCTGGAGCCTTTAGGAATTGCTTGTCCCGATACTCTTGTGAAAGTTGGCTTGACGCTGATCGCGTTTATTTTGGCGTTTAGCGGCACCCGCGCTTTAAGTATCCTGCACTTATTTTTTGTTATCCCGGCAATTGGACTTTTACTCGCTTTTTGTCTATTTGGCATCGGCTGGTTAGCCATTTCCCCAGCAAGTCCTGGGTTTTTCCCATCCAGTTGGTCGCCTCCCTCTTTTGTGGATTGGGCGAAGTGGTTATTCTTCGTCACCTACACGACCTACGCTTGTGAATCTGCGTCTGCATTTGTTGCTGATAGCCGACGCCCTGATGAAACGTTGCGGTTTCTAAGTATCTCCTGTTGGATCATGCCGCCCATCTTTCTGGGGGGTTCCTGGGTACTGATGCGCTTAGCAACCGACCCAGGTTTGGGTAGTGACACTTTCTTAAATTTGTTAGCAGTTTCTACGCCGTTCTGGGGGCAGTCGGCAGCGATCATCGTTACCTTTTTTCTCGCTGCTGGGTCGCTTCTGAGTTGCGCGACGGTGCTTTCCAACTGTCCCCGAATGCTGTACCAACTTGCTACAGACGGACATTTATCTCCCGTGTTCGCTGTGGTGTCCCGACGGGGTGTATTCGGTCCCGCTTTGGTGCTGACGTTGTTGTTCACTTTCATTTGTCTAGCTTGGGGGGATGTCGCCCGGATTGCGGTGGTGAGTAACACCGGCTGGTTTGTGTCTATCATGTCGGTACATTTAGCACTGTGGCTGCGCCGAAAGAGACCGGAGGTATTTCTGCCTTGGTGGTCGGGGGTCTTCTTTTTGCTGGAAGTCGTTGTCTTAGTGGTTGGGGGTTTGGCTTGGGGTTGGAAAGACTTCTTGATTGGGTTGCTATTTCCCCTAGGGATTTTGGCAGCAGATCGGGTGATACGCCGCATCCGGTGGGCACCCTTTCATGCTGCTTGGTGGATTCAACATTACCGAGGGCGATCGCAAACTAAAATATCCGATTTTGTAGGGTTTCAGGTAGTCATCCTGATCTTACTGATCTGTAGCGCTGCCACGATTAGCTGGATGTTTAGAGCCAGAATTGGGGCGGTAGACCTAGGTCAGAATGGCAACAATCTCTATGTGGTGATGCTGCTGATCGCTGCCTTTGTTGGGGTAGCGATCGCTTGCTGGACAAGTTTGCCCCAAGTCATGGCAATTGTCGAAGCCAGAGAACAGTCTGAGCATTTGTTTAATATTGCCATTGACGGGATTCTCGTCGTCGATGAAAAGGGCGTTATTCGGCAAGCCAACCCAGCCGCCGAGCAACTATTAAAAGCGATCGCTCCCAATCTCCTAGGATGTCGTCTCAACCAGATATTTCCCGCCTTGGCAGGTCAACCAGATAATTGGTCGAGTCGGAGCGAACATACCCTAAAAACGCCCGAACATCCCACCATCGTTGAGGCAGCCGTCTCTAACCGTTTCAATCAGGACTTTCAAGAGTATGTAGTACTGGTGCGCGATATTACCGAACGCCAGCAAGCTGAGGAGGCGGTGCGGAATTACAGCCACACTTTGGAACAAAAAGTTGACGAACGCACCAGCGAACTCGCTCACGCCAACGCCGAGATTCTTGCCCTCAACGAACGTCTTCAAGCCGACAATATCCGCATGAGCGCTGAGTTAGCCGTAACGCGCCGACTGCAACAGATGCTATTGCCTAAACAGCAAGAACTTGAATCGCTTCCTGGACTGGAGATTGCCAGCTTTATGGAACCTGCCGAAGAGGTAGGCGGCGACTACTACGATGTACTCAATTATGAGGATAAAGTCAAAATCGGGATCGGCGATGTCACTGGACACGGACTCGAAAGCGGCGTCTTAACGATCATGGTGCAGACAGCAGTCCGGACGCTACTGGAAAACAACGAAACCGACCCCAAAAAATTTTTGGACGTACTCAACCGCACTATTTATCACAATGTGCAGCGGATGAGTTCCGATAAAAATCTTAGCCTTTCCTTATTGGACTACCAAGGGGGAACGCTACGCCTGACGGGGCAACACGAAGAAATGATTGTTGTGCGTTCCGGCGGTCAGGTGGAACGGATAGACACGGTTGATTTAGGCTTCCCGATTGGGCTAGAAGCAGACATTACCAATTTCGTTGCCCAGATTCAGTTGCAATTGCACTCAGGGGACGTCGTGGTGCTGTACACCGATGGCATTACTGAAGCCGAAAATAGATTCAAGGTGCAATACGGGTTAGATCGGCTGTGCGACATAGTCAGCCGCAGCTGCCAACAGACCGTTGAGGAAATTAAACAAGCTGTGATTGAGGATCTGCGACGGCATATCGGTGAGCAAAAAATTTACGATGACATCACTTTGCTGATTCTTAAACAGAAATAAGCCGAGTTTGACTTCTTATCTGTTGTAGATGCAAAACAGCTTGCATTGCCTTCACACCAAAGGCTGTAGTCTGCGCTGTTTGTATAGAACTTGCACTTTATCTTTCGTGAGTTTGCTGCCGCTCTCAAACTCAAATTGCTGGAGCTAGAACTTTTAACCAGTTTGTAAGTAAATGTTCTGTAAAGTTTGTTACAAAAGCCCCTAAGAAAGGGAATATTTAAATAGTGATACAAAACTCTAAAAATATCCCTTGCTAGGGTAATTCATTTTTTGGCAAAGATAAAAATTTATGGCAATTGAGGAAGAAAAATCATTAACAGAACAGCTCTTTTTGAAGATAGAAAGCTTGTCCCAAGAATTGGAAGACTTGAAAAGAGAAAAAGTTGACTTGGAAATCTTGCTGGAGAATACTACCGAACACTCGGATACGGTTGCAGCGCAGTTGTATGACAAGGCAGTGGAGGCGGGAAAACAAAGCGATCGCAGGCTGGCGCAATTTCTGGAAGCCCTGCCAGTGGGCGTCTTCGTGGTTGATGCTAGCGGTAAATCTTACTACGCCAATCAGACGGCACAGCAAATCCTAGGCAAAGGCATTATGTCAGAAGCCACTGTCGAGGAATTGCCAGAGACTTATCAACTTTATCTCGCAGGCACAGAGCAATTGTACCCCAGCGATCGCCTGCCAATTATACGAGCGTTGAGAGGCGAAAAAGTAACCGTTGACGATACGGAGATTTATCAAACAGACAAAATAATTCCCATAGAGGTGTGGGCGTCCCCCATTTTTGATGACCGGGGCGATATTGCTTATGCGATTGCTGCCTTTCAAGACACCACCGAGCGCAAGCGATCCGCGGAAGCGCTGCAACAAGCGGAAACGAGGTATCGCAGTATCTTTGAAAATGCCATTGAGGGGATTTTCCAGATTACATTAGACGGGCACTACATTTGTGTCAATCCGGCACTGGCAAAAATTTACGGCTATGAGTCTCCTGAGGAGATGATGAGTAGCATTCCAGAAATCAAAGATCAAGTTTATGTTGACCCGAAATGCCGCAAGAACCTCTTAGCTTTATTAACCAAACAGGGTGAAGTTAAAGGATTCGAGTATCAAATTTATCGCCAAGATGGCAGCATCATCTGGGTTTCCGAGAATACTCGCGGGATTTGTGATGCCAACGGCACCTTACTCTACTACGAGGGAACCATTATTGATATCACTGAGCGCAAGCAGATTGAGCAATCTCTAAGGGCAAGCGAAGCGCGAGAACGAGAAAAAGCTCAACAGTTAGCGCGATCGCTGCGCGATTTGCAGCAAGCTCAAGTTCAATTAATACAAAGTGAAAAAATGTCTTCTCTTGGTCAATTAGTCGCAGGAATTGCCCACGAAATCAATAATCCAGTTAATTTTTTATCTGGCAATCTCACTTATGTCTACGACTACACCTGCGATTTGCTTAGGTTGTTAAAACTTTACCAACAGCATTATTCAAATCCAGTACCAGAAATCCAATCAGAGGCACAAGCTATGGATGTTGATTTCCTAGCAGAAGACCTGCCTAAAATACTTTCTTCTCTGAAAATAGGAATAGATCGTATCCATCAAATTAGCGTGTCTCTGCGAACCTTCTCTCGTGCAGATACATCCAGAAAGACACTTTTTAATATTCATGATGGCATTGATAGCACTCTACTAATTTTGAAGCATCGCTTAAATTCAAACGGAAATCGTCCAGAAATTACATTAATTAAAGAATATGAAAATATCCCGCTTGTTGAGTGTTATGCCGGACAACTTAATCAAGTGTTCATGAATCTCATTGCCAATGCCATTGATGCGCTAGAAGAAGCAATAGCTTCTGGAATTTTCAGGAAAAATCAAAAACTTGTGCCTACTATTCGGATTAGCACGGAAATAAAGCAGAATAATCTAAGGGTAAAAACTGAAAATAAATTAGTTGATTCTTCATTCTTTGGGCTTAATTTCTCTCATATTTTGATTCGGATTGCAGATAATGGAGTTGGTATTTCAGAAGAGGCAAAGCAACAGTTGTTTAAACCTTTGTTTACAACCAAGCAAGTCGGCAAAGGCACTGGATTGGGTCTCTCAATCAGTCATCAAATTGTAGTAGAAAAACATGGGGGACAGCTTGGATGTATCTCTGAACTAGGGCAAGGAACAGAATTCCACATTGAGATTCCGATTAGCTGTACAGAGGCAAATCAATGAGCCAATGTACAAGCAAATCATCTTCGCGATGTTCAAGCAAAAATGCGTAATTGGTAATGAATGTTGAGTTAAAAGGAATTATTTATAGTAATTCTCGTTTGGATGCAGTACAGTTTAATCCCACCTCTGCCGCTGCCCGAAAACCAGGGAGCAGTTCCATATTCCCCTTCTTTGCTTTTCAAAGAGGCGGTTAAGAAGCAAGTAGCAGAATGTATTGTAAGCGAGAGGAGTAACCACTATATTTCAAGACTTAGAACTCAAAATATGACCAACTACCAATTACCAATTACCAATTACCAAATTGATATGATTCAAATATTCGGAGACTTCAGGGACGAGCTTCCAAGCAGTCAGGAAGGCTTAACAATTGTATTTTCGCCTACCTCCATCCCCCTAAAGCAACGCTGGCGCAATAATGGTTTATCGGCTGATTTTATGGCTGACTATTTTGCAACTTTCTTTCCTGGTAATAAAAATACGACCGAAACCGACCCAAAAGCAGAGATAAAAAGTGCTGTTAGTTTTATCGCTAATGAGTTGCTAGAGAATGCGATGAAATTTAACGATGACATATCAGTGCAACCTATCAGTATTCGGCTGCAAATGCATAACGATCGCCTGGTATTCCTTGGTACGAACAATATCAATCCAAGCGCGATCGCTAAGTTTCAGGCATTTATCACAGAGTTAACCACCTGCGATCCGAGCGAGTTCTATCTTCGCCAGCTAGAAAAAAATGCAGAAGACGAGAGCGAGAGCGAATCTGGGCTAGGCTTTTTGACAATGATGAACGATTATCAGGCTAAGCTAGGTTGGAAGTTTGAGACTATCCAAAAAGAGTCGGAGCCGGAAGCGATCGCCGTGACCACAATGGTGCAGTTGGCAGTATAGCTTACCGAGTTGTTCAGAATATGCAAGGAGTTGATGCGTAATGGAAATTAAGACCGAAGATTACAGCATTTGGTACGACTCGGTTACTGAAACAGCGATCTTTCAGGGTTCGCTTCGACTTAGCGGAATGGAAGAATATGCACCAATCGTAAAGTTACTTAACGAGCTAGTAGATTCAGAGCCACCAAAAATTACCTTGAATTTGCGGGAACTAGAATTTTTGAATAGTTCGGGAATCAATGTTCTGTCGAAATTTGTCATCAATGTGCGTCAAAAAGAAAGTATGCAGATGATTGTACAAGGCTCTAAGAATATCCCCTGGCAAAGTAAGTCGTTGAAAAATTTGCAGCGGCTAATGCCTTCTTTACAGCTGGAATTGGCATAAAAACTCCTACAAGGCTAAGATACTGGCACTGAAAACTAGATAAGTTCATTTTCGTCGAAGTGCAAATCGTAAGGCGATGCAAGAAGAACAACCCTCAAGGGAACAGCTGTTTTTAGAAATCGCAAATCTGCGACGGGAATTGGAAGACTTAAAAAACAAAAAAGCTGACTTAGAAATCTTGCTGGAGACGACAACAGAACACTCCGATATAGTTGAAGCTCAGCTGCATCAGTCCAATCAACAGCTACAAGCCGAAATTGCCGAACGCCAGCGTACCGAAGAAGCACTACAAGCGAGTCAAGCCGCGCTCCAGTCTCTTTTGACAATCGTTACTAGAGATAAGATCGATTTGGAAATTTTGCTGGAGACGACTACGGAACATTCCGATAGGGTGGAAGCTGAGTTGCATCACAAAGCAGAGGAGGCAGTACGTGCCAGCGAGAGAAGGTTGGCTCAATTTCTAGAAGCCGTGCCGGTAGGTGTTTTCGTGATTGATGCGAGGGGCAAACCCTACTACGCCAATCATACGGCACAGCGGCTTCTCGGCAAGGGCATCGTCCCGGAAGACACCACCGCTCAACTGCCAGAACTTTATCAAGCTTATGTGGCAGGGACAGATCGGTTGTACCCGAATGCCCAACAGCCCCTAGCGCTGGCGTTGAGTGGCTCCTGCTCGACTGTTGATGATATGGAGGTTCGCCAAGCAGACAAGATTATCCCGATAGAGGTGTGGGCAACGCCAATTTTTGATGAGAAGGGCGAAATTGTCTACGCGATCGCTGCCTTTCAAGATATCACGCGACGCAAGAAGGCAGAAGCAGAGCGAATTCAGTTAATCGATCAACTTTATCAACTTAACACTGCTTACGAGCGGTTTGTACCCCGTGAATTTCTTCAGTTTTTGAAGAAAAAAAGCATTATTGATGTCACATTAGGCGACCAAGTGCAGCAGGAAATGTCGGTATTATTTGCCGACATTCGAGACTTTACTGCACTATCAGAAAAAATGACGCCGTCAGACAATTTTCAATTTATTAATGCCTTTTTAAGCCGCATGGAGCCTGCTATTACCGAGAATAATGGCTTCATTGATAAATATATCGGTGATGGGATTATGGCGCTGTTTAGCGGCAGTGCAGATGATGCGATTAAAGCAGCCATTACCATGCTACATAATCTTGCCGAGTATAATCAGCATCGCGCCCAAGCTGGTTATCATCCAATTCAAATCGGAATTGGCATCAATACGGGTTCTTTGATGCTGGGTACGGTGGGAGGAAATAACCGGATGCAGGGCACTGTCGTTAGCGATGCTGTCAACTTAGCCTCCCGTATTGAAGGATTGACGAAAGAGTATGGAGTGTCATTATTAATCAGTCATCAGACTTTCTTACAGTTACAAAATTCATCTGATTATTTCATCCGCATTATCGATCGGGTGAAAATAAAAGGTAAATCCGAAGAAGTAACAGTTTATGAAGTATTCGATGGGGATTTAGCGGAATTAAAAGATGGTAAATTAAGCGCAAAAACAATATTTGAAAAAGCTTTGTTATTTTACAAAAATCAAAAGTTTCATGAAGCTGCACAACTCTTTCAAGATTGTTTATGGTATAACCCGATGGATAAAGTTGCTAAGATATATTTAGAGCGCTGTCAATTTGTATCTACTAATTTCAGGATAAATGAAGAGTAATCGAAGCAGAAGTATTTAGTTAGAAATATATTTTCAAGACTAGTATTTGTAATTTAAGTTACTTATCTATATAAAAATACAGAAGTTTTTCAATCAACTTTGGGTAAATAAGGGGGTAATAGACGAAGAGACAGTAGAAACAACAGCAAAACTACGGCAGAAACTACAACAATTGCTTAAAAACTAACTGGTTTATTACTCAAATGAGCGAACGAGGCTGCCTAAATTGCTGAGGAGCGTGGTAGATTAGCCCAAGTGTATACAGAAAGAATGCAGCCTCTAACGATTATCTTTTACAAGATTTTATCCAAGAATTGCTTAGCGCGATCGCAGTCTGGATTTGTAAAGAACTTACTAGGTGGTGAATCTTCAGCCAGTTTTCCACCATCAAGAAACAAAATGCGGTCGGCAACTTCTCGCGCGAACCCCATTTCATGGGTGACAATTGCCATTGTGATACCAGTTTTGGTGAGGTCTTTCATCACCTCTAGCACCTCTTTCACCATTTCCGGGTCGAGTGCCGAGGTCGGTTCGTCAAACAACATGATATCTGGCTTCATTGCCAAGGAACGCGCGATCGCGACCCGCTGTTTCTGCCCCCCTGACAGCTTAGAAGGATAAACATCAGCCTTTTCTGATAAACCTACTTTATTCAGCAGTTCCATTCCTTCTCGCCGCGCCTCTTCCGAAGAAATGCCCTTTACCTTTTTAGGCGCATACGTCACATTAGAAAGGACGGTTTTGTGAGGAAATAAATGGAAATGTTGAAACACCATCCCGACATTTTGCCGAACCTTCATAATGTCGGTTTTTCGTGAGGTGATGTCTGCTCCTTGTATATAAATCTTACCCGAAGTTGGCACTTCCAGTAAATTCATGCACCTCAAGAAAGTGGACTTACCAGAACCCGAAGGGCCAATCACTGCCACAACTTCCCCGTGTCTAATCTCAGTCGAAATTCCTTGCAAAACCTTCAGATTTCCAAAAGATTTATGCAAATCTTCAACCTTAACTGCTGCGTTGTAATCTTCGTTCGAGTACATAACCCCCCCATGTTAAACTCATGACCATTAAATAGTAAATTGCACCTGCAAATAGCAAAGGTTCAAAGTAAATATATTGTTCTGCACCCACAATTTGGGCACGGCGTAACAAGTCAGTTACCCCAATTGTAGAGACTAATGCTGAGTCTTTGAGTAGTGCAATACTCTCATTTACTAATGCTGGCAAAATATTTTTTATCGCCTGTGGCAAGATAATATCCAGCATCATCGGTCTATAGGGAACTCCTAAAGACAAAGCAGCTTCCTGTTGACCTTTATCAACGGCAAGAATACCGCCGCGAATTGTTTCAGAAATGTAAGCGCCTGAGTTGAGAGTAAAGGTAATGACACCGGCTAATAATGCCGGAATATTGTAGCCAATCAACTGAGGCGTTGCGTAATAAACTAAAGCGATTTGCAATAGTAGCGGCGTTCCTCGAAAGATAGAGGTGTAGGCTGTTGCAAACCAAACCAGTGGTTTAAAGGTAGAAATCTTAAATAAAGAGAGGATTGTCCCCCAAATAAAGCCCAAAATTGCTGAGATAGCAGTGAATTGGAGAGTTACTAATATTCCTTTTAGAATAAAAGGAATCCGAGGCGTTATCTTAGCAAAAGCCAAGCTGGAACTGCTGGCGGGAATTTCAGTTTTTCCATTATTTTCAAACCACTTTGTCACCAACCTTTCTATTTCACCGTTCTGTTTCATTTCTGCCAGAACGCGGTTGAAGTCATTGACTAGAGGCGAACCTTTGGCGAAAGCGATCGCACTCCCTGCTTCCCCAGTATTCGGAACCGTATTAAATTCTAAATCTGGGTTATTGGCAATAAAACCTTTAGCGATGGTATCTTCGATAATTGCAGCGTCGATACGATTTGATTTAACTTCTTGGATAATTTCACCAGTCTTATTAAGGGCTACCAGATTCGCGCCCTTTATTTCTTTAGCAGCTTTTTCTTGAGTAGAACCCAATTGAACGCCGACTTTTTTTCCAGCTAAACTTTCAGGTGTCGTTAGGTTACTACCTTTTCTAGCAACAATTGTATTTTTAGCTTCATAGTAAATATCGGAAAAATCAACATTTTTTCTCCGTTCTGCTGTTGGTGTCATCCCAGCCATCGCAAAGTCAGCCCGACCGGATTGCACAGCCGGAATTATGCCGCTAAAATCTGTATCTTTAATCTCAAGTTGAAACCCTAGCTCTTTAGCAATATAGTTGGCAATGTCTACGTCGAAACCTACAATATCAGCGCTACCGCTAGCCGTATCTCGAAATTCATAAGGTGGATAGTCCGCTGACGTGACCATCACAAATTTTTTACCTTGATATTGTGGCGATTGTGCAAAGACGCGATCGCTTCTCCAACCCCCACAAAGTAAACTTATCGATAATGTAATAGAAAATAGGATGGCAAAAAGCCATTTCCTTTTTGGCATGGCTAGTAAATCCTTAATGTCTTAATGTATAAATATTTAACACTCAAACCACAAGACCATTTCTACTATCTTAAGGATGATATTTTGCTTACATAAAGTTACATTTTCAAAATTTTTATGATAAATAAGCTCATAAAAAAACATAGGTTTGTTAACCTTACTCCAAACCCTCTTCACCTCCCTCTAACCCTCTCCTAAGAGGAGAAAGTCAGCAGGTTAGGTTTGTTTGATTCTAAAAGACGAAACTCGTTCTCACCACACCAATCACAGCATCGGGATTTCGCTCATCATGGTTAGGTGCTGTTAGCCAAAAGAAACCAGGAGTAATCGAAATATTTTCGGTTAATTGATATTTGTAGAAAGCTTCGATGTGATATCCGGTATCGCGATCGCTTCTTTGTCCGGGAGGTAAACCAATCGCCTCTGCTAAAGCACGATTGCTAGTCCCTGTTAACTTTGGTTGCATCCCTAACACAATGCCACCTAAATTTCCCTTTTTGCCCAAATCAGGGAAAGCCAGCGTTACCGCATAATTCCAGACATCTGCATCCCCCTTGATATTACCAAGAGCGCGGGCGGCTGTGTAACCCACCCAGCCACCGAGTTCAAAGCGGGGACTAAATCGGTAATTAACTTGTGCGCCATAACCATTACCGACCACAGGATTTCCATCAGGATCGGTGAGATCGATGACTTTGGCGGCATTGCTACCTGCGAGAGTATCGACACCAAAAGCTTGAGAAAAAGAGTTCAGGTAAAGCAAGCCAAGTTTCAAGCGATCGCCACTATAAACCAACTGGGCAAAAGCACTGTAACCACCATTAAATATACCTGAATCTCTGCCTGGGTTACTAGGACCGTTAGGGGCGTCTTCACCAAAGTAACCAACATCTAAACTGAGGGCTTCGCTAAGGGCATAATTTGCTGCAATCCCAGCTCGATTTCCCAAGGGAAAATACACAGGATTGACTTGACCAAAATTAGAAATAGCACCCGTAGAAGTGTCGATAAAAGGAGCAATTGTATCTGTTACATACGACGGATCGATTGAACCCGCTTCAATATAAATTCTGAGTTTGTCTCCAACTGGAAAGCGATACTCTAATTGGCTAATTCTGGCTTCATTATTTTGAGATACGCTACTGGGAGTAAACCGAGTTTCACCTGTTAAGCCTGGATCTGGCCCTCCACCAAATGTTGCCCCAGTGTCAAACTGTCTTAAGTTAGTGATTTGAAATCGAGTTCTTAAACGGTCTTTTCCAGTGAAGCTAGTATTAAAATCAATGCGAGTCCGATGACCGAGAGTAGCGTTATTTACATCGCTAGCATTCTCACCAAAAGCATCACCTGCATAGGTGATAACCTCACCGCCTAATTTAGTGGTCGTAGAAAATTGGTGAGCTTCCAGTTGGGTTGTTCGAGCTTCCAAAGTATCCACTCGACCCCGCAGCGCCGTCAGTTCTGTTCCAAATTCATCAATCAGCCGTTGTAAGGTTCCTAAATCGTCTTTGGTGACAAAATCTGCTGAACTAGCAGCAATCAATTTCTCAATTTGCTGCAAGCAGGTATTTAACCCAGCCGCAAATTCATAACGACTCAGCGCCCGATTGCCACGAAAGGTGCCATCCGGATATCCTGAAATACAACCGTAACGTTCAACAAGCGATCGCAGGGCTTCATACGCCCAATCCGTCGGTTCTACATCTCGCAACTGCGACACGTTGCTGACTCGATCCATCGCATCAGTCTCTTCAGTTCCCTGAGAAACGGTATCTGCCCCAACTAGAGCGTCAGTATCCTGGGCAAAGGGATGGGTTTCCTCTGACACAGTTGGAAATTCTGCTGCTTGGGCAATGCTAGCGCTCGCTAAAGCGTTAACTAGCACCGCGAGGCAAAATTTTAGAGGGGCACGAAACAGTTTCAAGACGGTCTCTCCTCACACTTTTTGGCATTCCTAATGAATTTTGTCACGTAAATGCCGATCGTGCTCGCTGAATTTACGCTGGATGTTGTTTAAATACTACATTTTTGCCTAGCAAGTAATTGTATATTCTCCTACCAAGAAGAAGTTCAACATATACTCTTGTTGATTATGCGAAAAACAACCCCAATTTCTTGGAGAAATCGGGGTTCTAAAAACTGAGGATTTAGTTATCTAATGTCCAACAATTCTACGTCGAAAATTAGAGTGGCGTTAGGAGGAATGACTCCACCCGCACCACGAGAGCCATATCCCAATTCAGGAGGGATAATTAACTGGCGGCGTCCGCCGACTTTCATGGTGCTGAGTCCTTCGTCCCAGCCTTTGATGACTTGTCCAACGCCGAGTTTGAACTCGAAGGGAGAATTGCGATCGCGCGAACTATCAAACTTCGTGCCATCCTTTAGAGTGCCGGTGTAATGCACTACCACCCTTTGACCTGTTTTAGGAGTTGCCCCCTCGCCTTCCTTTAACTCAGTGTACTTAAGACCAGAAGGCGTTGTCTTCACTTCGCCACTGGCAGTTTCATCACTTCCTGGGTTGGTATTCATCGTTATAAGCCTTGTAATATCAGCAGTAGGATCGTTACTGGGAGTTTTTGCAACAACTGCGGTTTCAGTTTTGGTTAGTTCAGCTGCTTTTGCATCTCCTTGATTGCTGCTCGTAACTTGAGCAAAAATCAAGAGTACTACACAGGTAAACATTACCCCAACGCTGATTAGAATTTCTCTCATTCATCCGTTCTCCGTACCTCTAAGACCTCAAAACTTTAGATTTTAGATTGAGAGAATTTTCGATTTAATCCAAAATTCCCCATCCAAAATCCAAAATTGATTGTCCCACTAGATTTTCAATCCTATCAGCTTTACTTACCGCCAGAGCTTATTTTCCATATCACGCACCTGACGTTCGAGCCGGTCAATGCGTCCCCGCAATTCATCCATTTCCGACTGGCGAGGAACCCCCAGATCCTGCAACATATTCCGCATTTGCCGTTGCATCTGGATCTCCAAGTTCCCCTGATCTGACTTGAGCTGCTGCATCAAATCATCTACCATCCCCTTAGCTTGCTCGGGGTTGATTTTGCCTTCCTTGACCCATTCATCGCTCACTTCGCGGATTTTGTCGGCTACCAAAGACGTAGTCCCCACACCCATCATTAGTAGCTGCTTAAGCCAGTTGTTATTATCCATTTTCCCTTCCTGTCACTCCGCCGCGACTTTGAGCGGCTAAACACGTATCATAAAGCGGTGCTAAAATCTTACCGATTTTTCGCCTACAGTTCTATTTTGTGACATTCTCTCAACAACTGCCGCCCATCTTCCAGACTTTGCTCGTGGCAAAATCAATCGCTCTGATGGATGATTGAAGAGTCTATTTACAGCTTCAAAGCAGCTTATACTCCAGCTCATGGTAATTGAGTGGCTTCAGGTAAGAGTCCCCCCCGAACTGCGGGAAAAATACATTCAGAAGGATGGCGAAATCTGGACGGCTTTCCTCGCCGGATGTCCGGGTTTTTTGGGTAAAGAAGTCTGGCTCAACCCGAACGAGCCAACAGAGGTCATTTTAGTCATTCGCTGGGCGACGCGGGAACAGTGGAAGTCTGTTGCGTCAGAACGCCTGGAAGAAATCGAGCGGCAGTTTGTCCAAGCGATGGGAGAGGCTTTTCCCATCGTTCAGTTAGCAGAATATCAAATCCGAAAGTTTCCCCAAGCTTAAACTGGATCTAGAGGTCTTTTTAGATTGCGACTTGCTAGACCGGATACAGACCCAGAATTACCGTGCTGTTATCCATGCCGAACTGTCCTAAATGCCATCAACCCGTCAATGCCCAGGTAACGACCTGTCCTTATTGCCGAATTGAGCTAAAAGCCTACGGTCATCCTGGCATTCCCCTGCATCGAGCAACGGGGGAGAAATTTCTGTGCGACACCTGCACTTACCACGAAGATGATACCTGTACGTTTTCCAAGCGTCCTTACGCCCAAGAATGTACGATGTATAGCGATCGCTCTCAAGAATCTCACCCGATGACTGCCACTCACTACAGTCTCGGCTGGCGTCACTCGCTTCAACTTTGGTGTCAGCGAAACCAGCCTTTGCTGCTGCTATTCGGTCTCATCGTCGTAAGTTTAGCGATCGCTTTCTATGCAAGCAAATAATCTAGACAACCTTCGCCCTAACCGAACTGGTTCCTGAAGCTTCTTTTGCTTCTTTTAGAGGCAACTCCTCAACGGGTGCTGCTTCTTGAAAAACCGTCAAGTCAAACCAGAAAGTTGTACCGACGCCGACCTCGCTAACCAAGTGAACCCTGGTGTGATGCTTCTCAATGATATTTCTAACAATTGACAAACCCAAACCTGTTCCTTCAAGGGTGTGAACTCGGTTTTCTACTCGGAAAAAACGATCGAAGATTGCCTCTTGGTCTTCTGTATCGATGCCGATTCCCGTATCAGAAATTTCAATCCGCACTAATTTGGGATTGTTCGTTGCAGGAATTTTCCCGCGTTCCTCTGCGCCGGAAGGGAAGACTCCGCCTTGACTCCGCTCATCCCTCGACTCCAGCAAATAGGCGCGAATTGCCACCCGTCCACCCGTCTCAGTAAACTTCAGGCCGTTACCGACCAGGTTAGCAAACACCTGGAGCAACAAATCATAGTTGCCCCAGACTGCTGGCAAATTCGGTTCAATCTCCTGGATGAGTTCAATTCCTTTATCGCGGGCGTTTAGCTGGTAAGTCCGCAGCGTTTGCTCCACAGGTTGGGCAATATCTACAGGCTCAAAGTGATAGCGCTTATGCGACTCAAGCCTAGATAAATCCAAAACGTCATTTACTAGGCGAGTCAGGCGGTCTGTTTCTCGATTCGCAGTGTCTAAAAATTCCCGACGTTCCTCTTCTGTCAAATCTTCGCCGTATTCGTGGAGCGTTTCAATAAACGACTTGATGTTGAACAGCGGCGTTCTCAATTCGTGGGAAACATTGCTAATAAAGTGGCTTTTCGCCTCGTTCAGCTCTACCTCACGAGTAATATCCTGTACCGTCATCGCAATTCCCTTGATGGTTTCCCGGTACTGGTCGAGGACGGTCGTTAGGAGAATGCGGACGGTGCGGTTCGCCGGTTGGAATAGCGTCACCCGAAACTCTGCCCCTTCGCATTCGCCAGCAACAATTTGATGCAGGGGTCGCGCTAGCTCCAAATTTACTGGAGAAGGCAAGCAATGCAGAGCGTTAGATCCCACCACATCAACGCCATCCCACCCGAAAATTCGTCGCGCTGTCGGGTTGACTAAGATCACCTGAAAGTTGGTGTCGATCAGCACCGCTCCATCAGCAATCGTAGAAACCAACGTCTCTAGCTTGGCTTTCTCTGCTGTTAGTTCCTCGATATTTTGCTCTTCATAACTCTCCAGCCGTTCTGCCATCTCGTTGAAACTGGAAATCAGTTCGCCCAGTTCTCCTCCGAGTGGCAGGTCAACTCGTTGCTTGAAGTTGCCAGCGGCAATATTTTTAACCCCAACGAGAAGTTCTTTAATTGGCTGAGTAATAGTTAAGGCATTAAAAACAGCGCCCAAAATCACCATCACCCAAATGGAAATAAATACCGCAATCGTGACATCTCGTGTCAGATGGGACGACGCCACCACGGTTGGATTGGCGTTAATCCCAATTGCCAAAACCCCTAAATTTTTGCCATCGTGCGACAGGGGAACAAAGACATCCGTAACTTCCCCATCCGGACTTAGGTGCTGACGCACCATTGGTAAGTCGGAATTATCAGCGTAATCCTCTGGCAATTGAATCCGACGCTGAATTGTCAGCGAGTTTTGTACCTCGGACTCAGAGAAAGGAATTCCAAAATAGATTTTGCCAGTTTCGTCGGCGTAGAGCATATAGCGCACGCTGGAGGTGCTGCTGTAGAAGCGGTGAGAAAAACGTGCCACCTCCGTCAGATTCTTTTCAGCAATCTGAGGCGCGACATTCGCCGCCAACAACAAACCCAGGTCGCGCCCGAAGCGAGTATCATTCAGCCGAGCATCCTGCTGAATTGTATTCACTGCCCAGAAGGTCAGACCGCTCATCACCAAGGAGACGACTAAGGTAGCAGCCGCCATCAGGCGCGTCTGGAGAGTAAACTCAGACCACCAATGGGCAATAACTTCTCGAAGGGTTTTTAATAGAGCCAGCAAGGTAAATTTGCCACTAAAAATGGTAAAAATTAGAGATTTATCAAAAATTGTAGAGGATTCTTCCCAGGGATAGGTGGATTTTTGAACGTTTCTCAATTATATTTATCCACTTCTATTTTCTCAAGTTCCTCCTGGAACTCTCATGTATCTTTAGATGCAGCTTGACTAAGATTTTGAAGAAATTTAAAGATTTACGTGATGTGCAACTTTCCAAAACTCTCTAGCTTAGGCTACAGAGCTTTGGAAACGAGGAGCGATTGGATTGCAGTTGCACATGACGTTAAACGCTAAAGTTTCCCTGCCGTGCGGACGCGATAACCAATATCCCGTCGGTAGTACATCCCCTCAAACTCAATGCAATTAATCGCCGCGTATGCTTGAGCGATCGCTGCATCAAAATCCTCTCCAATGGCGGTGACTCCCAACACCCGACCGCCTTCTGTCACCACTTGTTGCTGCTTCTTCTGAGTGCCTGCATGGAACACATTCGCTCCTGCTGCCTCGGCTTGCTCAATGCCGGTAATGACGTGACCTTTTTTATAGCTTTCGGGATAACCCCCCGCCGCTACTACGACACAGGCAGAAGCGCCTGATTTCCAGGCAATCGGAGGCTGTTGGGCGAGTTTCTGTCCAACGCAGGCAACCAGTAAGTCTTCTAGAGGGGTTTCAAGTAATGGCAAGATCGCCTGCGTTTCCGGATCGCCAAAGCGGCAGTTAAATTCCAAAACTTTCGGATCGCCTTGGGGGGTAATCATTAACCCAGCGTAAAGAAGACCCCGGTAGTCGATGCCTCTCGCCTTTAAAGCGGCAACAGTCGGCTCCAGAATTTCTTTCTGAACCCGCGCACTCAGGGCAGGTGTCAGGATGGGTGCAGGGCAATAGGCTCCCATCCCGCCTGTATTTGCCCCGGTATCGCCCTCACCGATGCGTTTGTGATCTTGAGCCGGTAACAACTGGCGAACTGTCAAGCCATCCGACAGCGCCAAAACCGAGACTTCCTGACCCGCTAAATATTCTTCAATCACTACAGTCTTGACTCGACTGGAGAATAAATCTGCGATCGCAGAGTATGCCTCTTCCACCGTTGCCGCTACCGTGACACCCTTACCAGCTGCCAACCCATCAGCTTTAACAACAATCGGTGCCCCTTGCGCTGCTACATAAGCTTTTGCAGCTTCTGGCTCTGTAAACACCTCTGAGTTGGCGGTTGGGATACCCGCTTCCCGCATCAAATCCTTTGCCCAAGACTTACTCGCCTCAATTTGCGCTCCCGCTTTGGTGGGACCAAACACCTTGAGATTTTGGCGTTGCAAGTAATCTGCGATCCCCAAAGCCAGGGGGGCTTCAGGCCCGACGACCACCAGCGAGATGTTATTCACTTGGGCAAATCGTGCTATTCCCTCAAAATCATCAACACTTAAGGGGAGATTCTGACAACGCTCTAGAGAAGCTGTGCCGCCGTTTCCAGGAACACAGACTATCTGCCGAATGCGTTGAGATTGCAGCAGTTTCCATACCAGGGCGTGTTCGCGTGCCCCATTGCCAACAACCAAAACCTTCACGTTCGCCTCGCGCTCCTGTTTTTGTTTTCTTGAATTTTGCTAAATTGCAGGCTGTACGCCCGCCCAGACTAGGGACAGCGCCTCAATCCAGCGGCTTATCCTCAGGGACGATTTCACATCTGAAACCAAGTAAATTTACAGGGCAAATCGTATAAGGCAAGCAAATACTTCATTATGCCACGCAATTACCAAATGTCTCAGTTAGCCAAGAGATACCTGATGGATGGAAGCAAAGCAGGGCTAAATTTAATCATTTTGGGATTGAACCAGTGGGAATTATTGCCATTGTTCCAATTCCGACAGCCAGTGCCGAACCAAAGCAATAAAGCGATCGCGCCGAGTTTCAAAATTAGCGGCAATCGAGATAAAACTGATACCGACTATCAACCCGATTACCCACTTAAAAAAGGAGTAACGGAAAACAAAAATTACTAACTGGTAAAAAGCAGTCAGTAAAAAGGTGGCGGTACCGACGTAGAGAAATGCCCGGACTCGGAAAGCCAATCCAGAAAAAATGAATAAAATACTCAAAATTCCCGGTATCAATCCAGTGTCTTGGTGTAGCAAAAATGCCGCTCCACAAATTACCCCAGCGCCTAGGCAACGAAATAGGTGGCGAGTCTGTTTGCGGCTTGGTAGCCTCAACCCAGAATCGACTTGGGCAACGTACAGCCAAGATAAGCCAAGCGGTATGATGTACCACAAGTAATCGTAAAGTTGTAATTCCAAAAACCACCGAAAAAGTGCCCAATTAATCAGTACTAAGCTGATATAAGTAAATCGAGTTTGATTGGATAATTTGGCAATAAAGACATAAAATGCCCCTGTTATCAGCAAGCTAATCGGGTGAATTTCTACTCGGGTTTCCCAAATCATCACCAGTGGCAGAATATATGCCGCGTGCTGCCAAGGTCTTCTAGGCCATCCCCACTTCTCCCAAGGCAAAATATAGAGAAAATAAGCCCAAACACAAGAAATCGGGGCTTTCCAAGGAACTAATGGCCCAGTCCAGAACTGCCCAATGGCTGTATAAAGCCAAAATATTCTGATGATACCTACTTCTAATAAACCTAGGTAAACCCAGACTTCTGCAATGCTAATTCCCCTTTCTTCACGGAAGAAGGAATGTGCTGCATTTTCCTCTGTTTTTGAGAGGGTTTGTGAATCTCCCCTGTTTTTTGAGGGAGAAGAAAGGGGAAATCTGCGCCCTTGAAAAATCGCGTATTGGATTAAAAACAACCCGGTTCCTAATCCAAGGAGTCGGCTAGCTTCGATGGGATTACCAATCGCCGCGATGAGTAAACAACTGCTCCAAGCCCAATGAAGATGGGCAATTACTTTCAGTTCTTCAGCAGTAAGGCGTAAGTAATTTAGAAGCCAGGGGAATAGCAGGCGATAGGCATACATGATGCTGGTGCCAAGGGCGGACATAACAATGAATCCATCGCCCAAAGCTCCACCTGATGCTTGTAAAAGTTGATAGAACAAAAGTTCGTAGGCAGAAATGGATACTCCCAGAAGTCCCAAATAGAGGATGGGTTTAAGTTCCTGCCGTCGTCTGCCAACTCCAATGGCAATGAACGCGATCGCAAGCGTACACAATCCCGTCCAACTGGTAAAAGTATCCCACCGCAGAAGTGCCCCCAACACGCCGTATAGTAGCGGCAGGATATGCCACCTGTTCGGAACACTTTCGATTTGCGATCGCCGCCGCCATGCTTCTCCCAAAAGCTGCGTGCTTAAACCTAAGACGATATTTGCGATCGCTAAATTCATCACCGAGTGTTCAAAGAAGCCCAACGTCTCGGCTGTTAACAGTTCTAAACCCCAACCCAGTCCATAAAATGCCCAATGATTCGGCTGTTGCCAACTGCGATAAGCGATCGCCCCAATTGTCAACGTAACCGCAAGTAAATATTCCCCATCGGGAGAAGCAACCCCTTGGTAGACAAAAAGCGAATGCACCGTTAGCATCAACAGCTCAAAACTACATAACGCGATCGCCCAACCCTCAACCGCTTGTGCATAAAGTGCCGCTAACGTCCCATGACGACGCATCAGCCAGGTTCTGGCAAGCCATAAACCCACCAGCGCGATCGCTCCGGCTAAAAACCAATCCGGTACCGAAAGGGGCGGCACTCCAGGTACGCCATCCCCCAGCAGCACGCTGAAAAAACTCAAGCTAAACCCAACGGTAATGACGGCTGCTGCCAGATGCCGTAAATAGCGCGTATTCACCAACATCAGCCCAGTTGCCATTCCTAAGCCAATTAATCTGCCTCCAGGTAGCGCGAATGTGAGAAGTTGTGCCATTCCCAAACTGGCGACACTCAACCAACTCGCCAATGTGCGTTGCTTTCCAGCTGTTTGGCTGGCAACTCCCGTTAAAGCCAAAGGTGTAATTAGCCAGAAAATGCCCCACTGCTGACGGCTAAAGGCATCGTTCCCGAATAAGGAAACATTTGCTAACAATAATTGATAACTGAGTCCCGCCAGTCCTAACCCGATGTGCCAAGCACTTTGCTTCCACAGAAGTGCTGAGGAGCGTAGTAGGACGTGAAGCGTCCATTCAGCAACCATCACCGCCAACAAAATGCTTGCCCAAACTTCTTGGTGCAGATTGGGAAAAAAGCGGTCAATTGTAGAAAATAGCGTCAGCAACCCCACCAAGTGAGTGGAATACACCAGACTGACCCTGGTCGGAAGTCGGCGCTGTGTCACAATTGCCAGTGTCACAGTCGAAAACAACAGATTGAGCGATCGCAATGTGGGATTTAGTAAACTAATTAGACTCAGCACCGCCCCACAAGTGAGAGCCAGTTGTTCGCCAAAAGTGGCTAAATCAGTCTTATCCGCTCGATGCAGCCAATCGCTGACCCCGACGATAAAAACAACGTAGGGAAATAAAACCAGGCTCAGCAAAGCCCAAGGAACCGTTTCCGAACCCGTCAGTTGTGTGCCAGTTGCGATCGCCCATTCTTGCACGGAAGCAGGAACTAACCGCCAAACCAGCCAAATCGTCTGTAAGCCAATCCCTAAAAATGCTGCCAGATCAACCTGTAGCCAAAAACGCTGCAATCGGCTGAAGAAAAACCACAAACCCAATCCGCTAACCGCTGTTGCTTGCCAGGGAACCGTTGTTCCTACCGAAACCAGCCAACCGAGGCACAACAAACTACCGCCAACTTTCTCCCACGGCAATGGGAGTGATTCGGTGGATGTTTCGGGTTGCTGTTGCGATAACCACGCCACCAGCCAGCCGCAGATACCAAGGGCTAACCCCAACTGCGTTACAGGTACTTGGACAATAAAAATTGTTCGTACCAGCAGCACCACCAAGGCATAAATCACCACCCCGGCTGGCAACTCGATCCCGATTCCCTTTTTTTCGATAGTCCCCGCAGGCTGTCGGTGACGAACTTGATAGAACGTGAGTAGGGACGTTCCCACCATTCCCAGATAAATGGCGATGACGGGAAAGCCTGACAAATTCCAGCCCCAATGCAGGTAACTGAGTCCCAAAATATTTAATGCTGGCAACGCTTCCAGTAGCCCCAGCCGTCCAGAAGCCGCCAATCGCCAATTTTTCAATACTTGGAAAGAGATCGCTGTCAGAAGAACGGATGCGATCGCAACTACTATCAGATTGACGGGATTCTGCCACAACCCAAAGCTATCCATTGCCCAAAAATTCACGGGCATTAACAGTAGGGTGACAATTTGCAACGTCTGCGCCGTCAATTGCAAACTGGGTTGGCGATTCGCCCAAGCGCTTACCCGCCAAAAAATCAAGGTATACGCTAATAAAACCCCATACTGCCCAGCAGCAGGAAATCTTTCCCATTGAGTGGCGGCTAGCACCCCGGAGGACACCACCACCATGAACACTCCCAAAAACAGCAGCCACCGGACGCTGAGTTCTGCCATCAGCGACTGCCATATCCCTGGGATCGCTTTGGGATGTTGACGAGAAGCATTCTTACCAGTTGCTGCTGGTAGTAACTGCGAATCAGAAGATATCGTAATTTGAGGCGTTACTTGAGGCGTTGGTTTGGGCGTTACTGCAACTGGTGGCAACGCACAGACTAAGTATTTTTGACTTAAATCGCTAACCTGAGCCTCAGAAATCAAACCCAAGCGCAGCCAAACATCTAGTCCTTCCAATAACTGAGGCTGCGAATTGCTAATCGTTACTTTAATGTTGATGGAGCGGTCATGTGAAGATGACATCAGCAGCCACCCTAAAGATGAATACTCAAATCATCTTCTTGATTGAAGGATTAGCTGTGGTTATTGTGACACTTTAGGGTATTGAAAGCACGCTTGTCCGGCGGGCACTGTCCACCAGACGCTTACTCTTTATCTTTATCCCCTAGTGCTTCTTTTTGCTGCTGATAGCGCTGTTTAAACAGACGCTGCTGTAGCTGGTGTTCCACAATCGGGGCGGGATAATTACAGCGATCGCGTTCATTCGCCGGTATCTTCCCACTGACGAGATATTCTGTATTTACAGACCTGAGTTCTGGCACCCATTTCCGGATATATTCCCCGTCTGGATCGAATTTCTGCGATTGAGAAGCTGGGTTAAAAATTCGGACTGGCTTGGGGTCCATCCCGCTAGAAGCACTCCACTGCCAGCCACCATTGTTCGCAGAAAGATCCCAGTCATATAGCTTTTGCATGAAGTATTTTTCCCCCAAGCGCGGATCGATTAGCAAGTCTTTGGTAAGAAAACTGGCAACAATCATCCGACAGCGATTGTGCATCCAGGCTGTTTCATTCATCTGGCGCATTGCTGCATCGACGATTGGGTAGCCGGTTCTCCCCTCGCACCAAGCTTGGAAATGTTCTGGATTGTTGTCGTAAGGGAAATTTTTGAGCGTTTCGCGGAAGGCACCCTCGGCTAATTCTGGGAACCAATACATCGCGTGTTGGTAGAACTCTCGCCATGCCAGTTCCTGTTGCCATGTGCGGATATGGGTATCTTTTTCCTCGCTGCGGCTGTCTTCTAATACCTTCAGCGTGGCATCCCAAACGGTGCGAATGCCGATTACACCAAATTTCAAAGCGGCGCTGAGTTGAGAGGTGCCGTTAACCGCTGGAAAATTGCGCTGTTCTTTATATTCTGCGATCGCTTGATCGCAAAATGCTGCCAGCTTTTCTTGCGCCGCCTTCTCCCCTGGGGCACTCACCAGTTCATTTTCCCAAATAAATCCTAAATCCTGAGCTGTAGGCAGTTCACCCGCACCCGCTTGTTGTGCTTTCTGCTGTTCTTCTTGGGTAAGTCCTTCGGCATTTTGGAGTTCTGCTGCGGGTTTAGCCTTAGGTTTACTACTCCAATTTCTCCAGAACGGAGTATAAACCGTGTACGGCTGATTAGAACCTGAGCGAATCTCCTCTGGTGCGTGTAATAGCTGATCCCAGTGATTTTGGACAAAAATACCCTTTTCTTTCAGGACTTCGCTAATAGTGCGATCTCGTTCTTTTGAATAAGGCTCGACATCCCAATTCCAGAATACAGCCTTCGCATTTAGCGCCGCCGCCAAAGCTGGGATTGCTTGAGTCGGATTGTCATGAAGGATCAACAATTGACTACCAGCCTTTGCGTAGCGTTCTTGCAGTGGCTGCAAACTACCAATCATATAAGTCACTCTTGCCGGTGCCACATCATCCCTTTTCAAAATATTCGGATCTAGGCAGAAAACCCCTACCACCTTTTGGCTTTGCTGCCGTGCAGCAGCCAATCCTAGATTGTCGGAAATGCGTAAATCGCGGCGGTGCCAAAACAAAATCAGGTCAGACATTCAATCCTTGCTTTTCAAATAACTCGCTTATGTTTGACAGTTTAAAAGGTGACAACACCGTGTGTATCACTCCTGCGAGTGACTGCAAACTAAACGGCTATAGCAATCCTCAATGATTCGTGAAGGCGAGATCCGCGACTTCTTTAAAGTCGCGGATCTGAACCGCTGGTATCTTACAAATCAAACAAGATTCCTATATAGCGTTTCTCAGGTGGGTGGAATATATTGCAGTTCTAATGCTCAATAGAGACATAGCAATGCCATGTCCCTACTGATGTATCGCACCTAATTGAGAATTGAAATAATCTTATATCTGGCTATTAAAATATAAAAAATTAGCCAGTTTAAGCTGGCTAATTTTGTGTAGTCGCAGACTTTAACCTAACGAACTATTGTAAAAAAGGACGAGCTAAGAAAAAACTAGAAATCGATTTAGCATCTACTGGTTCACCCGCCAGAATTGCTTGCTCTAATTCCTGGGGAGTCATCAAAATCGTTTCAATATCTTCGTCAACATCTTGACTGGGAGGTATCTCCAAACGTTCTAAATCTTGCGCTAAAAAAGCGTAAATAAATTCATCTGAATAACCGGGAGCAAGGGAAAACTTACCTAAATTTTGCCATTTGTGAGCGCGATATCCGGTTTCTTCTTCAATTTCGCGCTTAATAGTCTCCTCTGGAGCTTCATTTGGTTCTATCGTTCCAGCCGGGAACTCCAAAAGACGCCCCTGTACAGCAAAACGATACTGCCTCAATAGGATCAACTTCCCTTCTGAGGTTACAGGAACAGCCAGCGCACCACCAGGATGCCGAATGCATTCCCAGTCTCCCTCTACTTGGTTCGGGAGGCGCAGACGGCTGACTTCAAAATTAAATTTACGCCCCTGGTAGAACAAGCGTTGTTTGAGGACTTCAGGGGGTTCTTGACCCAGTGCCATAGGAAACTACAAACGACGGACTTCTGAACAGTCTACAGCCTGAACGAGTTGCGCGATCGCACATCCAGAAACTGGATCGAGCCAATCTGGTGCAATTTCCGCTAAAGGCACCAGCACAAACGCTCTTTCTCTCATCCGAGGGTGAGGCAACTGGAGAGGCGGAATCTCCCCACCCTGAGTGTCCAAAATCACATCATCAAAGAGCAATAAATCAAGGTCAAGTGTTCTCGCCCCCCAGCGCCCTTGACGGACGCGACCAAAGCGATCTTCAATTGCCAACAGCGTCTCTAACAATTGCTGAGGCTTCATCTGAACGTGCAGCAGGGCACAACCATTCAAATAATCTGGTTGAGGTGGCCCTACAGCCTTCGTTTGATACCAACTAGACTGGGCTTGCAGAGTAATTCCAGGAGTTCGGTTCAGCGTTTCTAGAGCAGCCTCTAGAGTGGCGCGGGAGTCGCCGAGGTTGCTACCAAGAGCAACTGCGCTTCGCCCACCCTTTGCTAACGCAGTTTTTGCGTATGTCATGATTCCAGCCTGACCCCTTCAGGTGCGGCTATAAAGAAACTTAGCCTGCCTACACAGGCTAAACAAATTCAGTCGAATCGAAGATTAGGACGCTTAGGTGTTTGAAGCTCCTCTGCCCAAAACTTGCTGTTTTAAGGTCTGGAAGTCTTGAGATAGTTCTTTGCGGCTTTCAGCAGTAAGTAAGTAACGATAAACGAACCAAGCCGTATATCCGATGCCAATCAGCTGTAGGGTTGGCGCTATCAACGGCAAGCTATGAATCGCCGTTAGCAAAGCCACTGTTATCCTTAATGTGACTAACACTGCTAAGAGTAGTCCAAGGGTAATGAGCGATCGCTGGTAGGAGGAAAAAAAGTTGCCCGCATAACTTGGCATCTTTTCTAAAAACCTAGCGATTTGTGCCCACACCTGCTGTACTTGCCCAGTATAGGCTTGAGTAGACGACACTTGTAACTCCGAAGGTGTTGCTTCTACGTTTTGTACATTGACTTCTACTGAAGGATTTTCAGATTCAAGCCTACTTTCAGAAGAGGGAGTTTCAGGATTCATATCAATTTTTGGGAATGACAACAACTTGATGTCTTGGTTGGTTATGGGAGTGTTTCTTCTAGTTCTGCTTTTTCTAATCAAAAAGTGAAGAACAGACTCTGCTACCAAGTTATTATCTATTGGGGTGATAAAAATCAAGCATCCTGAGGTACAAGTAGCAAAACTACCAAGCTGGAACACCGAACGCTCGATTTTCTCCTTTAAAAATTGACAAGCTTTCCCGCAACCGGCTGTAGCATTGGTTCAGCACTCTATAGAAAGCTCTGTGAAACTCACTCAGTCCACTATCGATCTCACTCAAGCAGCAGCTAGTGAAATAAAGCGTTTGCAATCCAAGCGTCAAAACGCCAACGCTCTATTATTTCGTCTAGCAGTTCAATCAGGTGGTTGTTCTGGCATTTCCTATACTTTCAGCTTTGATGAAGCTGTGAAGCCGGACGATAGACTGTATGAATGCAATGGCATTAGAGTATTGGTTGATGCTCAAAGCCTAGCCTACCTCAATGGTCTCACCTTAGATTACTCAGAGGATCTCATGGGTGGCGGGTTTCGCTTCCACAACCCAAACGCTAAAGAAAGTTGTGGTTGCGGTAATTCTTTCTCTATTAATGAGCCGCTTGCCGACTCTGCCACCCCAGAAGCTTAATCTCCAGCTCCTTTAAATTGACAGAACCCCTGACAGATGATACACTCAGAATTTGTCTGCATTTGGAACTAGCAAGGATTCAGTAACCCCAGTAACTCATGCCCACAATCCAGCAGCTCATTCGTAACGAGCGCCTAAGTACACAGAAGAAAACTAAGTCACCAGCCCTAAAAAGCTGCCCGCAACGTCGTGGTGTCTGCACCAGAGTATATACAACGACGCCTAAAAAGCCAAACTCAGCCCTGCGGAAAGTGGCAAGAGTCCGTTTGACTTCAGGTTTTGAAGTAACGGCATATATTCCTGGCATCGGTCACAATTTGCAAGAACACTCGGTTGTGATGATTCGGGGGGGACGGGTTAAGGACTTGCCCGGAGTCCGTTACCATATTATTCGCGGAACCTTAGATACCGCCGGGGTTAAGGATCGCCGTCAGGGTCGTTCTAAGTACGGTACAAAACGTCCCAAGGCAAAGTAAGCGGAGTGCCTATCTGCATTGGTACAGTCACAATTGATGGCTTCCGTTTTGCAGAAAAGACAAAACGCTCATACGGCTCGAAAGCTCCCGAATCTCGTGCCAATTGCACAGGAAATGTGTGAAGATATCCGCTTACGAGCGGATGCCGATGAACCCCCGGTATAGGTGGTAGAGTTGGATTGAGGATGTTTTTACTGGATTCCGTGCGGGAAGACGCATCAGAGATGTTGTAAACACGTAGATAAGCACCCGTTAAAGCGAGTGTATGCGAATCCAGTAGGATGTATCTAAATCCGTAGAAGGTTGCTTCAGTTCCTCAAACCAAAAAATTGGGAAATTAATGCGCCAGGGAGACAACCGTTGCTGGCATTTAGGGAAAACCTCAATGTCCTCAATGTAGGTAGGGAAGAGTTTCACAGTCGGGCGAAATCTCTACCTTAGTAGAAGGCGGCTCTCTAGAACCCGCAAAGACTTGTTGAAAAAAATCCCATCTCAGGCACGAACATTGGGAGGGATCGTAAAAATTCTGTATTTTATTCATTGAAGGCTTAGTATGTCTCGTCGTACCGTTGTTAAAAAGCGTCCTGTTCCCCCTGATTCGATGTATAACAGCCGTCTTGTCAGTATGATGGTGCGGCGGATTATGCATAGTGGCAAGAAATCTATTGCGACTGGGATTATCTATGATGCGCTAAAAACCATCGAAGAACGGATTGGAGCAGATCCCCTAGAGACTTTTGAGAAAGCAGTTCGGAATGCGACCCCTTTGGTGGAAGTCAAGGCTCGTCGAGTGGGTGGTGCCACCTACCAGGTGCCAATGGAAGTCCGCCCTGACCGTGGAACTGCGCTAGCGCTGCGTTGGCTAATTCAGTTTGCTCGTTCTCGCCCAGGCCGCACAATGGCTGGGAAGCTCGCAAATGAGCTGCTTGATGCCGCTAATGAGACAGGGAATGCGATTCGCAAACGCGAAGAAACTCACCGAATGGCTGAAGCGAATAAGGCGTTTGCCCACTATCGATACTAAGCACTACTACAGACGCGAGCTCGGTTATTGCGACTGTTTTGCTCGCGTCTGTACGAGCTGAAAATCTTAAATAAAGTATACAATTTTAAACGAGATAGAACGCATAGCACATTACTAGCTATGCGGCACAGAGGAAGGAGGTAGCTGTGGCACGTACCGTCCCGCTAGAGAGAACACGCAACATCGGAATTGCTGCCCATATTGATGCGGGCAAGACAACAACAACAGAAAGGATTCTGTTCTATTCCGGTATCGTTCATAAAATTGGCGAAGTCCACGAAGGCACAGCAACGACTGACTGGATGGAGCAAGAGCGGGAAAGAGGTATTACCATTACCGCCGCTGCGATTAGCACGAGCTGGCGGAATCACCAAATCAACATCATTGATACCCCTGGTCACGTAGACTTCACGATTGAAGTAGAACGTTCAATGCGGGTGTTGGATGGCGTGATTGCTGTGTTCTGCTCGGTGGGAGGCGTGCAGCCTCAATCTGAGACTGTATGGCGACAGGCAGATCGGTATAAGGTGCCTCGGATCGCTTTTATCAACAAAATGGATCGGACTGGAGCGAACTTTTACAAAGTTTATAACCAGATACGCGATCGCATGCGGGCAAACGCTGTCCCCATTCAGATTCCTATTGGTGCTGAAAGCAACTTTGAGGGAATTGTAGACCTAGTTCGGATGCGAGCCTACCTCTACAAAGACGATCAGGGCAAAGAAATTGAGGAAACAGATATTCCTGCAAACCTTCAGGAGGTAGCCCAAGAGTACCGCACTAAGCTCATCGAATCTGTAGCAGAAACCGATGATGCCCTGACGGAAAAATATTTGGAAGGCGAAGAACTAACCGAACCAGAGATTCAAAAGGCGTTGCGTAAAGGCACAATTGCTGGCACAATTGTCCCGCTGTTGTGTGGTTCTGCCTTTAAAAATAAGGGTGTCCAGCTGCTGTTGGATGCCGTGGTAGATTATCTACCCGCTCCTATTGACGTTCCTCCAATTCAAGGACTATTGCCAGATGGCACTGAGGTAGTAAGGCACGCTAGCGATGACGAACCAGCGGCTGCTTTAGCTTTCAAGATTATGGCAGACCCCTATGGACGCTTGACATTCATTCGGGTATATTCTGGCGTAATCAAAAAGGGCAGTTACATCCTCAACTCAACCAAAGATAAAAAGGAACGTATCTCCCGCTTGATCGTTCTCAAAGCTGACGAACGAATCGAAGTAGATGAAATGCGAGCTGGTGACTTAGGTGCAGCTTTAGGTCTGAAAGAAACCTATACGGGCGATACCATCTGTGACGAAAACTCACCAGTGATTCTGGAGTCTCTGTTTATACCAGAACCTGTGATCTCCGTAGCAGTGGAACCTAAAACTAAGCAGGATATGGAGAAGCTCTCCAAGGCTCTGCAATCGCTCTCAGAAGAAGACCCAACGTTCCGAGTTCACATTGACCCAGAAACTAACCAGACAGTAATTGCGGGGATGGGCGAACTGCACTTAGAGATTCTCGTAGATCGGATGATGCGAGAATTCAAAGTAGAAGCCAACGTTGGTGCGCCGCAAGTTGCTTACCGCGAAACCATTCGCAAAGCTGTCAAAGCTGAAGGGAAATTTATCCGTCAGAGTGGTGGTAAAGGTCAGTACGGTCACGTTGTGATTCAAGTCGAGCCTGGAGAGCCGGGGACTGGTTTCGAGTTTGTCTCCAAAATTGTTGGGGGTATAGTACCTAAAGAGTACATCAACCCAGCAGAGCAAGGGATGAAAGAAGCCTGCGAATCGGGTATTGTAGCTGGATATCCGGTGATTGACCTCAAGGCAACGATGGTGGATGGCTCTTACCACGAGGTGGATTCCTCAGAAATGGCTTTCAAAATCGCAGGCTCAATGGCGATTAAAGAAGCTGTAATGAAGGCTTCACCAGTGCTATTGGAGCCTATGATGAAAGTTGAGGTGGAAGCTCCAGAAAACTTCCTTGGGGATGTGATGGGAAACCTCAACTCCCGTCGCGGTCAAATTGAAGGCATGAACTCGGAACAAGGCATTACAAGAGTAACAGCCAAAGTTCCGCTTGCAGAGATGTTTGGCTATGCGACGGATATCCGGTCGATGACTCAAGGGCGGGGTATCTTCTCAATGGAGTTTAGCCATTACGAAGAAGTTCCTCGCAACGTGGCTGAAACCATCATCGCCAAGAGCAAAGGGAACACATAAATCGGTCTGTAGTCTTTGGTCAGTTGTCAGTAGAAAAGCCAACTGACAACTGACAACTGACAACTGGCAAAGGAAAAAGGAAAAAGGAACAGGTAATACATGGCACGCGCAAAGTTTGAACGCACTAAACCCCACGTCAATATCGGCACGATTGGTCACGTTGACCACGGTAAAACGACCTTAACCGCTGCCATTACGATGACTCTGGCAGCAATGGGTCGGGCGAAAGCAAAGGGTTATGCCGACATTGATGCAGCGCCGGAGGAAAAGGCTCGCGGTATTACCATCAATACCGCCCACGTTGAGTATGAAACCGAATCTCGCCACTATGCCCACGTGGACTGCCCAGGTCACGCGGACTATGTGAAGAACATGATCACGGGTGCAGCTCAAATGGATGGTGCCATTCTGGTGGTGTCGGCGGCAGATGGCCCCATGCCTCAGACGCGGGAACACATCCTCCTGGCTAAGCAAGTTGGCGTTCCCCGGCTAGTTGTCTTCTTGAACAAGCAAGACATGGTGGACGATGAAGAATTGTTGGAACTGGTAGAACTGGAAGTCCGGGAACTGCTAAGTTCTTATGAATTCGACGGTGACAATATTCCCATCGTCGCCGGCTCGGCGCTACAAGCGTTGGAAGCGATGGCTGCCAATCCCAAGACCCCACGGGGTGAGAATGAGTGGGTAGATAAAATCTACAAGTTGATGGATGAGGTCGATGCTTACATTCCTACTCCAGAGCGGGATATTGATAAGCCCTTCCTGATGGCTGTGGAAGACGTATTCTCCATCTCAGGGCGCGGTACCGTTGCGACTGGTCGGATTGAGCGGGGCAAAGTCAAAGTTGGGGAAACTGTTGAGCTGGTGGGAATTCGAGACACTCGCAGCACAACAGTAACTGGCGTGGAAATGTTCCAGAAGACCTTGGATGAAGGGATGGCTGGCGATAACGTCGGCGTTCTACTTCGGGGTTTGAAGAAGGAAGATATTGAGCGAGGTATGGTGCTAGCCAAGCCTGGTACAATTACTCCTCACACTCAGTTTGAGTCTGAAGTGTACATCCTTCAGGAAAAAGAAGGCGGTCGGAAAACACCGTTTTTTGCTGGCTATCGTCCTCAGTTCTACGTGCGGACAACCGACGTAACTGGAACCATCAAAGCTTTCACCTCGGATGATGGCTCTAACGCCGAGATGGTGATGCCAGGAGACCGGATCAAAATGACCGTTGAGTTGATCAACGCGATCGCAATTGAGCAAGGGATGCGCTTCGCGATTCGTGAAGGCGGTCGCACCATTGGTGCTGGCGTCGTCTCCAAGATCCTAAAGTAGGATTTTGACCAACAAATAAGGAGCAGAAAAGCATATGCTTTTCTGCTCCTTATCTATGTCCTTGAAATCAGATGCTAAACTCCAAGAGCTGTACGTGTACGGCAAAAAACCGCCGTTCTAGTAGCAACTAAAACCTAACAAATAACCACTAATTAGAACCTGGACAACTGAAAATGGCAACTATCCAGCAGCAAAAAATTCGCATTCGCTTGAAGGCTTTTGACCGGCGTTTGCTTGACACCTCTTGCGAAAAGATTGTCGATACGGCAAACCGGACACAGGCAACAGCTATTGGCCCCATTCCCTTACCAACCCGGAAGAAAATTTACTGTCTTTTGCGCTCTCCTCACGTTGATAAGGATTCGCGGGAACACTTTGAAACTCGGACTCACCGCCGCATCATTGACATTTATCAGCCCACCTCCAAGACAATTGACGCTTTGATGAAACTGGATTTGCCAGCAGGCGTTGATATTGAAGTCAAACTTTAAATACACGCTCTTGTGAGTCTGCATTCGACGAAGCCCTTTAGAGATACCTCTAAAGGGCTTCGTCGTTGGGATTCTAGGAAAGAGATCGGTTAAAGTAAGTAAAGAATCGCACGTACAGCAAGTATAGGGACAATGGCATCCTCTTCCTCAATCGCAGTTCGAGAACTCCCCCTGTTTCCACTGCCCGAAGTGGTGCTATTTCCAGGGAGACCTTTACCGCTACATATTTTTGAATTTCGCTACCGAATCATGATGAACACGATTCTGGAAAGCGATCGCCGTTTTGGGGTTTTGATGTGGGACCCAGTTCAAAGTAAACCAGCTGCCGTGGGATGCTGCGCTGAAATTATCCACTTCCAGCGTCTTCCCGATGACCGAATGAAAATCTTGACCTTGGGACAGCAGCGGTTTAGGGTCTTAGAGTACGTCCGCGAAAAGCCTTATCGCGTCGGTTTGGTGGAATGGATTGAAGACCATCCACCAGAAAAAGACCTCAGAACCTTAGCCTCTGAGGTTGAACAACTGCTCAGAGATGTGGTACGGCTCTCATCCAAGTTGACCGACCAAGACATGGAGCTACCAGAAGACTTGCCCACCCTCCCCAGAGAATTATCCTACTGGGTTGCCAGCAATCTTTACGGGGTGGCATCTGAACAGCAAGCCCTTCTGGAAATGCAAGATACGACAACCCGCCTAGAGCGAGAAGCCGAAATTCTCACTTCTACTCGCAATCATCTCGCGGCTCGTACCGTCCTCAAAGATGCGCTCCAGTAAGTTTCATTAGTTGTTAGTCATTAGTCTTCAAGGATTAGTTCAGTGCAAAAACCTTAACTAATCACTGATTCAGAACTAATGACTAAGGACTAAACACGAGCATCTGCTCGCAAGTCATACCAGCCATACCAGTGACGAACTGCAAGCCATACAGCGCCCAAGAGAGCGGCTACGCTGAGAGTGAGTCCCGTGTAAGGAACGACGAGTCCTAAGACTGGCACAACCGCACCAGCAATCGTGCAAATGACGGCGGCAAGAGACGCACGGCGGTTTGACCCCAATCCCCACGCTAAGGCTAGCAAGACGATAGAGATGAGAGTCCAAGCCAGCTTGACATCAATCAGGCGGCTAAGATAAGTCAAAGTTAGCAGACAAGCGAAGAAAATACCGCCAGCGATCGCTACATTTCTGAGGCTCATGGGTAGCGACATATAAAGCAATAATATCCACCACAAGAATACGGCTGGTGCGAGTAACAGCAACCGGGGAAGGATACCTGTGTTGCGAATTGGGCCAGTCGAAGTAAAGACACCAAATGGATTTTGGACTGAAACGTTGTCGTCAAATACCCAGGTGAATCGAGTGCCTTGTCCCTCAACCTTACTTTCTGTGGGGATAATCCCACTAGCAAAATCCGCTCCAGGGAAGTTCGCCAGCGCGGTGAGGCGGAAATTGGAGAGTAATTGCCCGGTGGCACTATAAACCCAGCGCGGCCCGCCTTGAGCTTTATAGCTGACTTTAAAACTAGCTACTTGTCCAGGTTCGAGACGGAATGGAAAACCATAGTCACCGGGATTTGCTTGCTGGAGGCGAGTCCCGTCCCGCTCTACCTTATAGCTTTGCAGCAGTGAGTAACCGGCAGGCGGCGGGACTTCAAAGAAAAAATTGCTAACATCGGTCAGCGGGTTGGTAACTTTATAATCGGCACTGTAGTCAACGCGATAAATTGCGCGACGATCTTGGGCATCTGTGCTTTGGTCAATTTTTACCTGAACTTGCGATTCGCTCAGAGTTAGCAAACGGCTAACTTCTCGCGTATCGTTGACTTTGACGATTTTACCCTCAACTTGAGTGGTATAAGTGTAAGGCTCTTTGAGGACATAGCGCACTTGGGGTGCAGGTTGCTCTAGCCTGTCACCGGCAACACTGGCAGCTACCTGAGCGACCCGTGCTTGTTCCCAGTGGTGGTACCGATTGCCTAAAGTTGAGCTAAGAAAAAATCCTCCCACCATTAGAATTAAAACCAAGGCAGCGTGGGGTAAACTTCGCAACAATCGAGAGTAGCGAACCACCCATTCACCCATGAAAAGCGCTTGTTCTGGTTGATCTCGACGGAGAGAGAAATTTAGCAGCGCGATCGCAATTCCCAACGCACCAACTAGAAACACAATGATGAGGAAGGTACTCAGTACCTGCCCCCCAAATTTCATTAGCTCAGCCGGATGCGTTAAATCGGGCAATCCGGGAATGCCTTGAGCAGATTGAAACATAAAAGTTTGGGATTTTGTAGAGACGCTCGATATAGCGTCTGGTTTGAGTTTTAAAGACTACAGTCCCAAGACTAGAGTTTCCCTACCGGCAGAATTGAATAGCTACCAAAGATTTTGAGCGTTTCGGTATAAGTGGATAATTCTTCTAACGCGGATTGAACCGATGCCTCTGTAGTGTTCGCTTCCAAGTCAATAAAGAACAGATAGTCGCCAAGACTCCGCTTCGTCGGGCGAGATTCAATTCGACTCAAGTTAATGTCACGACTGGCAAACACTTGAAGCAGTTTGGCGAGTGCCCCAGGTACATTGGCAGGAACGCTGAACGCCAAAGAAGTACAACTGCCTCCGGTAGCGGGTTGTAAACTCAGCACCCAGAACCGCGTGTAGTTGTCAACATAATCATTAATCGGGCAAACCAGAATCGGTAGATTGTAGAGTTGAGCAGCTCTAGAGGAAGCGATCGCCCCCGCTGTTTTGTCCTCATCCAGATACTTGAGAGCTTCCGTCGTCGCATTTGTCGGCACCAGCTGCACCTGCGGCAGAAACCGCTCCAGCCACCCCTGGCACTGAGCCAAAGCCTGTGGGTGAGAATAAACGGTCTGAATTGCCTCTAAATTCGGCGCTCGTGACATCAGAGCATGAGAAATTGGCAGTACCAAAGCTTGTTGAATTTGCAGCGTATCTAACTGCCACAGGGTATCCAACGTTGTCGTAACACTGCCCTCAACCGAATTTTCTACCGGCACCACAGCTAGATCCACTTGTCCCTGTGCTGCGGCTCGGAGTGTCTGAGCAATGCTGGGATAGGGACATAACAACGCTTCCTTTCCCATCTGGGTTAGCCAGCTAACATAAGCCAAAGCAGCGGCTTCTGCGTAAGTGCCAGGAGGTCCTAAGTGTGCAACGGATACGACCATTAAAGCTAGCCCTTTATTTTTCCGTGATAGTCATTCTGACACCTTTTTTACCTTTCTCAGAAAGTCGGTGCTAACGAGGCTGTCCCTCGCAAGGGATAGAGTGGAGCTACTTTATGCCCTATCCCAGTGTCTATTTCTTATGCCTCCGAAAGAGGAGATCTGCTTCATAAATTTTTATAATTACAAAATGCTTTAGTTGATGCCTTCTTTACTAGGACGGATTTTAGCTCCAGAAAAAATTCTGTCCGCTTTTTTAAGAACTGTAAAGTAAAATTAATTTAATTTAGCGTACAGAATTACATTCTGTTACCATCCTCTCATGCAAACTCAATTTGTTGCCTCCCAATCTGTTCAAATTGCTGTTCCGGAACAACCTGTTCCCATTCAGCATTATTTGCGCCAGCCCCAACGTCTTGTGCAGGCTCTAGTCGATCCGACTCGAATTGAACAACTCAGTGACGAGCTTTTTCGTTTGAAAATGCGTCCCTTAAGCTTTATGACCCTGAGCATTCAACCAATTGTGGATTTAAGAGTATGGGCAGAGTCGGATGGAACAGTTCATTTAACATCTACAAATTGCGAACTGCGTGGTGTTGAATATATCAACCAACGCTTTGCTCTCAATTTAATTGGTAAGCTTTCTCCGTGCGAATTGAATGGAACAACTCATCTCAAAGGAAAAGCAGATTTAGAGGTCAAAGTAGAGCTGCCGCCGCCTTTTTTGTTTACCCCTAAGCCGTTTTTAGAAGCGACTGGAAATGCTCTACTCAAAAGTGTACTGTTAACTATCAAACAACGATTGATGCATCAGTTACTTTTAGACTATCGTCGTTGGGCAAACGCTACTAATTCTCAGTCCTCTGCAATTAGCAATCAGCCTTCCGAAAGTTTTGAGTTTTGAAATTATTAGAGCGGTTTTGCTCGTTTTATCTGTTGTCTCAGCAATATGTTTGGATAAACCCGCTTGTACTCAATTGCTCAGGAGTAGGGCATCAGTAAATTGTTTTTATTGATTACCCACCCGACAGGGACTAAAAGACATTCGATGCAAGCGCGAAGGACCGTATTGTTGCAGAGCTAAGAGATGCGGAGCAGTACCGTAACCTTTATTAGCTGCTAAATGATAGGCAGGATACTGGGTGGCGAAACGCATGATTAAGTCGTCGCGCCACACTTTGGCAACAATGCTGGCCGCAGCAATGACCAGCGATCGCTCATCACCCTTCACAAGATTCTGTTGCGGTACCGCCAAGTCTGGCAGCGACCACTTCCCATCAACCAGACACATCTGCGGCTGTACCTTTAGCTTAGTGACAGCCCGCTTCATTGCCAATAACGACGCCTGCAAGATGTTGATCTGGTCAATTTCCTGATTGTTGGCATAGCCGATTTTCCAGTCAAGCGCGATCGCTTGAATGTGTTCTGCCAGTTTGCTGCGCCGATAGCTAGACAGCTGTTTGCTGTCTCTAACCCCAGCGGCTGCAAGTTCCTCAAAAGCAGACTTTGGTAAAATTACAGCCGCTGCCACCACTGGCCCAAATAAAGCCCCGCGCCCCACTTCATCCACTCCGGCAACCAGTTCCCAATCGCCAGCTAACTCTGGCAGATCGGCTGGGTTGAAATTTGGTTTGCGGATTCGCTTTACGACGGCGGGGGCATTTTGCACTTGCGGCGACACGATCGTTGACTCCTTGAGAATTTAGCTTCTGACGAATGAAGGATGAATCATAACAGTATGGAACTGAATTTTTAGGTAAATACCTACAGTCTTTCTCGTTTCATCCTTCATCCGGCGCGTTAGCGCCGCTTCGCTAACATCCTTCAGCCTTCAGAAGCCTCCGTTGCAGAAGACCGACGACGACGCCGCCGGTTTATCACGGGGCTACTTTCGGCTTCATTAGAGGATGCAGAAGAAGCACTCTCCACAGTGTCTTCTTCGCTAGGAACTTCGGGTTCGGGCATTACCACAGGCATCACCAACTGAGTTGGTGGTTCCTCGTCCGTTGTCTCATCTCCCCCATCTCTCATCTCATCTTCCTCGTAGGCGGAGGATATATAAGAGAATTTCTCGTCAAGCGCGGACTCAACGCCAGGAATATCCCTATCTATGATGTTATCTATGACGCTGACAGCTTCCCTGTTTGGTTCTACAGACGGTGCAGGTGCAGTTTGGGCAGACTCTCCGGGTAAGGTGACAGAAACAATCGCTGATTTAGGATTTTTGACCTGCCGATTCAGGAGTACCAACGGAGAAATTCCCATTAAAGCATAGATATCTTGTTGCTCTGGGGTCATTTCAATCGAAACAATCTCCGGCGGTTCAACTTCCTGCCTGGAAGGCTTAGGACGCTCCGGTCTTGACGCCCGACGACCTTCTTCCACAGCGGGTAAAACGGGCAATGGCGCTGCTGTAAATACCTCGGTATCTCTGGATACTTCTGGTTCTGCCACCGGACTCTGTCTGAAATGATTCACCAGTGGCGGAGAAGTCGAGACTCGAACGGGATTTTTAGTGATTTCCTCTCTTGCAGGAGGTTCGCCAATACGGCGGCGACGACGACGGCGATTATTGTTATTGACTCCTCCCCGTTCCTGATAACTGGGATGATGCATCAAATCCATTGCGTCATCATCATCATCATCATCAACAGCTAAATCTAAGGCTTCGCTGCGACTTTCACGGATGTCTGGGAGGGGCATTTCCCGGACGCCAAGTTCGTTTCGTTCGTTTCGTTCGTTTCGATAAGGTGCCGTCCGGACTTCCCTTACAGGCACTGGCACAGAATGCTCGGCAATTTCCCCGCCATTTCGGGCAGGCTCACCGGGAAGGCGAACTTGATGCCCCAAGCCGCCGCAAGTCGGACACGCCTGACTAAACAATTCGTAAATATTTTGACCTTGACGCTTGCGGGTCAGTTCTACTAAGCCGAGTTCTGAGAGTTGAGCAATCTGCGGTCTTGCTTTATCTACTTTCAGTGCCTTGTTAAAGTGTTCCAGCACTTGCAGCTGGTCTCGCCGCTGATCCATGTCAATAAAGTCAACAATAATGACACCGGCGATATTCCGAAGCCTTAGTTGGCGAGCAATTTCCGTTGCTGCCTCGCTGTTTGTCCACAGAACCGTTTCGCGGGCTGTTGCGGAGCGAGTAAAGGAACCGGAGTTAACATCGATGACCGTCAATGCTTCCGTCGGTTGAATGATAATGTAGCCACCGGAAGGAAGATCGACTCTGGGCTTGAGGGCCTCTCGAATCGCGGCATTGACGCGGAAGTATTCTAAAATCGGCAGACGCTCGCGGTGATGGTCAATCAAAACCCCTTCAGGCGATCGCCCTCCGCTCCAGCTCAGTAAGTATTGCTTGACTCGTTTGACTCCCGTATGGGAATCAACCACGATGCGATTGACTTCCGCACTGTACATATCTCGCAGGACGCGCTGAATAAAATCATCGTCCCGATTCAATAGTGCTGGTGCCCTAGTGGAGTTTACCTCTTGCTGAATTGCCTCCCACTGTTTTTGCAAAGACTCCAAATCTTCAATGATGGCTTCTTCGGACCGTCCTTCCGCTTCTGTCCGCACGATCAGCCCCATGCCTGCGGGTTTAATCAGAACCGCTAAGGCTCTCAGGCGGTTGCGTTCGCTTTCACTCTTGATTTGCCGCGAGAGACTTACACCCCGTCCGAAGGGCATCAACACGACATAGCGTCCGGGTAAGCTGACGTTTCCGGTCAGCCGAGGGCCTTTGTTGCCCGTCGGCTCTTTCATCACTTGTACCAAGACTTTCTGCTGGGGTGTCAGCAGTTCTGTAATCGCACCGGCAGAGCGTTTTAGCCGCAACGGCCCCAAGTCAGTAACATGAATAAAGCCATTGCGCTCTGTATCTCCGATGTTCACAAAGGCGGCATCTATCCCAGGTAAGACATTTTCAACAACGCCAAGATAAATGTCTCCAACTTGATGGTTGCCAGTCGCAACGACGAGTTCTTGAATTTGATCTTCCCAAAATACGGCAGCAATTCGATGCTGCTCTGCGATGATAATTTGCTTTGGCATTCAATTTCCTCAAAATTTGCAGCAAGCTTAGGCACAACAGACAGGCGGAAGTTGCTCACTGGCAGAAGGCGGAATGGAATGTATACATTTATCCTTCCGTACCCTTCGGGGTACAACGAAGGGCTGCTCTTCGAGAAGACCTTCGGTCTACGCCCTACATCCTTCATCCTTTCGAGGTGACTCTCACTTTTGCTCAAAAAAAATAACAGTGTCAGCCAGAAACAACTCTGTACGGGCCGGTTTTGTTTTACCTTCTGGTTCAATGACAGCAGGGATAGATTCTAAACCCGCCCCTACCTAGAGAGAATAAAGGTGCGATCGCCCATAGTCACTGGAATCAGTAACCGACAAGCTGGGTCAACTCTTCCCCGATGAATTTAAGTTGCCAGTGCCATCCTTTTTCAAAAAGGCTGAACGCTGGACTTTGCCAAGAATGAACAGAAAGTCTCAAAGAAAAGCTAGCTGCGCGAGCGCCACCATGACAGGTTCACACGAGGGGCAACCCGATGGAGCCTCGATCCGCAATTGCTTCTATTGTGATGTATTATATCGCGCTGTTACGCCGATCGGACGTAACTTAGATTGGCAGTAGCGTTAGCCAGAACTTTCTCTGCCTAAGTTTGCAGATTGGGTCGCTTAACCGACAATCGAAGCTTGCTTACGCAGACTGGAAATCGTCGCGATCGCGTGCTGTGCGACTCGATCGATCTCCTCCGCTGTATTCTGCCTTCCAATCCCAAACCGCACCGACGCATAAGCCAGCAGCTCCGAGCGTCCCAGCGCTGTCAGAACGTGAGAGGGAGACACTTTGACAGAGGTACAAGCCGATCCAGAAGATACTGCCACCACTGGTTGCAATCCCAGCACTAGCGCCGCTCCATCTACACCCTCGACACTGATATTAAGGTTTCCTGGTAGTCGCTGGGTAGGATGTCCATTTAAATGAATCCCTGTCAAACCGCTCAGTTGCTGCCATAGGCGTTCCCGTAGCTGGACGAGGCGTTGCGTGTGCGATTCCATTTCCGTGAGTCCGAGTTCTACGGCCTTGGCAAACCCAACAATTTGTGGTGTATAAAGAGTACCAGAGCGCATCCCCCGCTCATGTCCGCCTCCATGCATTTGGGGTGCCATTTGGACTCTGGGGTTGCGGCGTCGGACGTAAAGAGCGCCAATTCCTTTAGGACCATAGACTTTATGGGCAGTCATTGACATCAGATCGATGTTCATCGCCGCTACATTTAGGGGAATTTTGGCAATTGCTTGGGCTGCATCAGTATGGAAAAGTACCTGATGCTGGCGACAAATTGCCCCAATCTCTGCTAACGGCTGTATAACTCCAATTTCGTTATTCGCCGCCATCACCGAAACTAAAATCGTGTCCGGACGAATCGCTTTCTCTAACTGGGTTAAATCAATAAGTCCATCGCTTTGGACGGGGAGGAAAGTCACCTCAAAACCAAGCGATCGCAAATAATCACAAGGATCGAGAACCGCATTATGTTCCGTCTCTACAGTAATAATGTGGCGTCCTTTTTGAAAATAAGCTTCCGCGACGCCCTTAATTGCTAAATTATTTGCCTCCGTCGCACCGCTGGTAAAGACAATTTCTTCCGGTGTGGCGTTAATCGCGTCTGCCAAAATTGCTCTCGCTTGTTTGACAGCAGCTTCCGCTTCCCAGCCATAGACATGGGTAATACTGGCAGGGTTGCCAAAATGCTCGGTAAAGTAAGGCAGCATTGCCGCTAACACCCGCTCATCAAGAGGTGTCGTTGCATGGCAATCGAGATAAATAGGGCGCTGAGTCAATTGTTTCGTTGAATGGTTCACAATCCCATTTTGGCAAATTGTAGGTTTAGCAATTGAGGATACGATAGCTATAGCCTCAGCTCGGTGCAGAAGGAGGTTCCCATGAGTCTGACTATCCAGGATTTAGAAAAGCTGCAAGAAAAATAGTGAATGTTTTAGGGCGATCGCTTTCTAGGCTTTCTAGAAAAGTTATCTCAAGATCCTCAATCTTTTAGGGCGACGATTGCCAAACCTCGATTTTCCCCTCCTCACCATTGCTGACCAGGGTTTTCCCATCAGGACTAAAAGTAACAGAATTAACAGCGCCTGAATGGTTAGAAATCGGGCTTTTTAGCTCTCCTGTTTGTGGATTCCACAGCTTGATTGTCTTGTCCCGACTTCCACTCGCGAGAGTCTGCCCATCGGGACTGAAAGCAACCGAATTAACATAGTCTTTATGGGCAAAGATAGTCCGTGTAGGGCTACATGGCTGTGCGCTTTTACAACCCTTCAAAAGTTCTTGCAGATCCCATAGATAAATTTTGTCGTAAATGTTGCTAGTGGCGAGAATCCGACCATCTGGGCTAATAGCGACAGCAGGAACACCATTGTTTGAAGGCTCAGAGACGGTGCTAATCAGGGTACCTGTGGACAGATTCCACACTTTGATTGTTTTGTCATCGCTGCCACTGACAAGGGTTTGTCCATTTTGAGCGATCGCAACCGATAAAATAAAGCCTGAATGACCCTTGAGAGTAGTTTTCAGTTGCCCCGTGCCCAAATTCCACAGCTTGATTGTCTTGTCCTTACTCCCACTGGCGAGAGTTTGTCCATCTGGGCTAATCGCAATCGAAAAAACCCGGTCTTCAGGCCCTGATTTGAGGGTTTGCAGTAGTTGCCCAGAGTGCAAATTCCACACTTTAATAGTTCCGTCACCACTACTACTTGCTATCTTCTGCCCATCAGGGCTGAAGGCGATAGAATAAACCCAGTCTGAATGACCTTTGAGGGTTTGCAGTTGTTGTCTCGTCTCTAAATTCCACAGCTTGATAGTATTGTCATCACCACCGCTTGCGAGGGTTTGACCATCCGGGCTAATCGCAACCGAATAAACATTTTTTGAATTTCCAATAAAAGTATTGGCTAAAGCAATATTTTCTACCCGATCCCAAGAATTATTAAGTTTTTGCAACGACGGTGATGGACTATTTGCAATTTGTAATAAGGGTGATGAATTATTTTGTTTCGGAAAGTAGTAAATCCCCGCTGTTAGAGCGAAAGCAGTGGCAAGACCGACTCCAATTCCGATCAGCCAATGAGGTTTATTTCGAGGAGTCGCAAAACCAGCATTGCTAATGGGTGTATCGACCGAGGATGTTGATAACTCAGCAACAGCATCCTGGATTGTTTGTGGCTGAGATGGGTCGGTTTGAGGTAATAGTGTAGAAGTGACAATTGGTTGATTCGTGGCTGCTGGAGGCGTTAGGGTTTGTGTGGGTGGCACATGATAAGCCCCCGTTGACATTTGGGAATTAACCCATTGAAGTGCTTGCAAAGCTTCTGTTGCTGTTTGGTAGCGTTGACGGTGGTCATAGCGCACCATTTTGTCTAAAACATCTGCGAACGGCTGGCTGGCTTGTACCTTATCCCGCCAAATCATCTCGCTGGTTGTCGGATCTTCTGGTAACTGGCTGGGTGGTATTCCTGTAATTGCTTGAATACCAATCATTCCCACTGCATAGATATCGCTGCAAAATCGCGGTTTGCCACCGAGTTGTTCGTTCGCCATGTAACCGGGCGAACCAATCGCAATCGTTAAAGTAGTGTTCCCTTCAAAGTTAGTTTTTTGAGCGCTAACTTGTTTAACTGCCCCAAAGTCAATTAAAACGATCTTTCCATCTTGTCTGCGCCTAATTAAATTTGAAGGTTTGATATCGCGATGAATGACCTCTTGCTGATGAACAAATTCTAATATTTTTAAAATGTCTCCACAGAGAGTCATTACCTGATTTTCACTCAGATGCTTACCAACAGGTAAATCTTGCTTGAGTTCATGCCCTTCGATAAATTCTTGTACTAAATAGAACTCTTGCTCTTGTTCAAAATGAGCCAAAAGTTGGGGAATTTGATCGTGTTTTCCCAGCTTGTAGAGGACTTGGGCTTCTCGATCGAATAAACGCTGTGATACTTGTAAAGTTAAGGGGTCGGTAGCTTGGGGTTTAAGTTGCTTAACAACACACAGTGGATTTCCGGGTAGCTGCCGATCTTCAGCCAGGTAAGTTTGACCAAAACCCCCGCCTCCCAAGTGTTTGACGATGTAATAGCGACCACTGAGCGTTTTTCCCAGCATGACATTTGTACAGTGTAGTTGTCTGATAGTTTAGCCTTGGGAATCGGGAAATCCACAGAGTACGCGAACTGACAAGTCAGCGCTAGGCTAACCCCTCGCTTCGCATGAGCGCGATCGCTTTTCGCCCTCTTGTTTCCTCAGCCTTGATTCTCTACCCTTATTTTCCCAAGCTTCTAGCTTTAAGGCACGCTCCAAACCTTAATGGTTCCATCCAGGCTACTACTGTAAATCGTCTGCCCATCCGGACTAATCGCAATTGCGAAAATCGTGTTGGAATGTCCCGCCAGGGTGCGAATCAATTCTCCAGTCCGCCGATTCCACAATTTTAGGCTGTTTTCCTTAGTACCACTGCCACTAAAGAGCATCTGACCATCTGGACTGAGGGCAACCGCATACACTCCTCCAGAAAAAGAGCCATTTGGCAATCGAGATCCATGAGGAAACGTATTCAGCAGTTTGCCTGTTTGTAAATTCCATAATTTTGTAGTTCCATCTGGACTGCCACTGGCTAGGGTTTCACCATTCGAGCTAATCGCGATCGCTCTCACTGCCTCGATATGTCCCCCAAAGGTGCGGCGCAGTCCGCCTGTTTCCAAATTCCACACATTGATGTCATAAACGTTACTGCTGACCAGTGTTTGTCCATCTGGACTAATGGCAACATTCCGAACACCCTCATCTAGCCCTTCTTTTACCCCGATCAGAGATCGCACCAATTCACCTGTTTGCAGGTTCCACACCTTGATGGTTTTGTCCTGACTACCGCTAACAAGGGTTCGCCCATCTCGGCTAATCGCAACGGAATACACATCCCCTAAATGCCCCCTCAGGGTGCGAAGCAGTTCCCCTGTTTGCAGGTTCCACACCTTAATTGTTTTATCGGCACTCCCGCTCACGAGGGTCTGACCATCCGAACTGATGGCAACAGAATAAACATATCCTGAATGCCCGGTCAGCGTGTGAATGATTTCTTTGCTGCGGACGTTTCTAATCTTAATCGTCTGGTCGAGACTGCTACTGACAAGGAACTGACCATCCGGGCTAATTGCAATCGATGTAACGCCGCCTGCATGACCGGGGAGGGTGTTGACTAAAGCAATTTCTTGTGGTTTTTCTCCAATGGTATGAGGTCTTTGAAAATAGAAAATTCCGACTGTCAGAACTAGAGCTGTAGCAATACCCGCGCCAATTCTTATTAGTACAGGAGCCTTGTTTTGGATAGTAGAAATCCCTTCTTCATCAGACTTTGGTGGTGCTTTCTGAATGACCGATATCGCCACAGAAGAATTCTGGTTTGTCGGTTGCCTTGCTGATGAGATTTGAATCGACAGAGTCTGCGTGACGGGTAGCAAAGAAGCAGTAGGTGATGACCTGATGTTATAAGGAGGGGGTGTCATCGGCTGCGTTACTAAGTCAGTATTGAGCTGCTGGAGCGCCTGCAAAGCTTCTATTGCTGTTTGGTAGCGTTGGCGGTAGTCATAGCGCACCATCTTGTCTAAAACGTCTAGTAGGGGCACGGTATACCGCGTCCCGACCGGCAGGCGATCGCGCCATAAAATTTCACTGTTTCTGGAGTCTTCTGGCAGTTGAGATGGCGGTAATCCGGTAAGGGCTTGAATTCCCAGCATACCTACAGCATAAATATCGCTACTGAATCGGGGTTTACCGCTGAGTTGTTCGTTTGCCATATAACCGGGGGAACCAATTACCACTGTTAAAGTTGTCTCTCCTGAAGAACTGACTGTCTCAGTGCCAACTTCTTTAACGGCTCCAAAATCAATCAAGACTAATTTGCCATCCTGCTTGCGCCTAATTAAGTTTGACGGTTTAATATCCCGGTGGATGACATCTTGCTGATGGACAAACGCTAAGACTTCTAAGAGGTCTTGTAAAAGAACAATGACGAAGTCCTCTCTCAGTTGCTTCCCAACAGGTAATTCTTGCTTGAGTTCGTGCCCTTCGATGAATTCTTGTACTAAATAAAACTCTTGCTCCTCCTCAAAATGAGCTAAAAGTTGAGGAATTTGATTGTGATTACCTAAGCGATAGAGGACTTGAACTTCCCGATCGAATAAACGTCTAGCTACCTCCAACGTTAATGAATCGTTAGCCTTGGGTTTGAGTTGCTTAACGACACATTGTGGATTGCCCGGTAGCTGCTGATCTTCGGCAAGGTAAGTTTGACCAAACCCCCCGCCTCCCAAGTGTTTGATGATTTGGTAGCGACCACTGAGCGTTTTTCCCAGCATGAGGTAGATGCAGTGTTCTGGCAGTTATTCTAGATTAGTCCCCAAGGCTCTGGTTTTGCTTGCCAGCCTTAGATGTTTTAACGCCCAACCGCTACCCCTGCAAGAGAAATCAGAAAACTTGTCCAGTTTCACAGGTCTCACTGAGTAGAAACACTCGTCTCGCTTTAGATGACTCCTGGCTCGTCCGGGAATGACAAGAGCCGTGGGAATGCAATAGATGAATGAAAGATAGAATTGGACTGCGGCGCGATCGCATACCCTTTGGAAACAATTTAGGGCGACTCCCACCTGATTATGGAAGAACGCCCTAGAAAATTTGATTTCAAAAAAATACTGAAATCGGGTAGTCGCTCGTCGAGCTACCCAACTTTGAACCCTAGCCTACTTTTTTTGCTGACTGCGGGAGTAGTCATCTTGAAAACGAACAATGTCATCTTCTCCTAAATATTCCCCATTCTGAACCTCGATTAATACCAAAGGAATGACACCAGGATTCTCTAGGCGATGAGTATGGCATTGAGGAACATAGGTCGATTGATTGCTGCTAAGGGTCAGTTCTTGCTCGCCACAAACAACCTTCGCTGTGCCTGAAACCACGATCCAGTGTTCGCTACGGTGGTAGTGCATTTGCAGGCTGAGCCGGTGACCAGGCTTTACTTCAATGCGCTTGATTTTGTAGCCTCGCCCTTCTTCCAGAATCGTGAAAGAACCCCAAGGGCGCAATTCCGTTGCAGCAATTCCGTTGGTGGCTATCGAACTGGGTAAAGGGAAGGCAGAAGTTTGAGAAATTTCTTGCGCCTGAGCCATTGATGTTTCTCCTTAAAACCGTTGCTTTGTCAGCATGGTGAATACATTTTGAGAATGGACAATTGTAGTGAGCGATCGCTGACACATTGAGGGAATCTTTGCCAAACATAGCAAATCAAACCAGGCTGTTGTAACCGTAAACTACTGAATCCTCGCAATCTACATCAAGTCTTCATAGAAGTTTTAACGGTTGACAAATTGGCTAAATCGTAAAAAAATCCTAAATCAGCGACTACCGGGTGGGCTGGAAGAAGATACCAAGACCGTTGTGAACGCGGGCGGCACTGGAGGGAGGGCGATCTAGGAGCTGCCCCCCTAAGTAGAGGCTGGTAGAGCTGCCACCGTCGAGGTTGAGGGCGTCAATGATACCCATTTTTTGCATCAGGGCAGCCATTTCTCTCAAGGTAGGCCCAGTTCCACCAACGCGATTGTGAACGGCAACAATCATTAGGTTGCCGTCTGCGGTCGTTCCAATTGCACTGCGAATTGCGGCTTGCTTATCGAAAGCGTCGCTAAATTGCTCGCCTTTGGCATTCAGCACAATTTGCCGATTTTGCAACAAAAGGGGACCAGCACCAACAATGTGCGGGTAACGGTTAAAGTCAGCAGGGACAGTAGCTCCCTCTACCCATACTTTCGTACCAAGCGGGAGAGAACTGGCTGGTCCTCGGTTGGCGCGTAGGGTGAGTAAGAAACCATTGCGGGGAATGGGAAATGCAGTTTTCCCTGCAATCCCTCCGGGTAGAAGGCTCGTGACTTGGTTGTTCTGAACAACGACAATGATTTCATCATCAATGAGAGGCGTGTAGGTTGCTCCCCACTCCGGGGTATAGCGGGAAATGCCTGCCTTGACGTAGCCACTGTTGAGGAAAAGAATTGGCAACCGCGCACCCGTTGCGGTCATTAAAGTTTCTTGGAGTGCCAGACGCCCAATTTTTACTGCTCCCGTATCATTCCAGGCAATCGCGCCTCGATTCAGAATCGGCCCGGATAACCAGCGCCCATCCCGCCGAATTGCGCCTAAAGGTAGCTGGTTCTTGCGATTAAAAAAGCCCCCGTTGACTGCCGCCGAGGCGTGCCACATCTGGGCTGTCTCGCTCAGGGGAGCGACTCCCACCATCTTGGAAGGATGGCTCCAGATCGGTTTCATTTTAAAAAAGGGCAAGTTGACATCCCCCTGAAGACGGGGATTCAATATCAGTCCGACCACCGGAAATCGGGAAGAACCCAAACTCACATACTGCTGTTTCCAGCGGATTCCTTTCGCCCAAAGAATATCTCGCTCTACCATCGCCTCTGGTAGAAAATCGATAACCAATCGATTCGGGTTGGGTAGGGAGGAAAAGCGAGGAGACAGACCGGCTGGAATGTTGATACGGATTTGAGTTTGGTTCTGAATTGATTCCACCACTGGAGTCGGTAATTTCGAGCGATGGGGAAGTGGAACTATCGAGGGAATCTCTCCTTCTGTTTCCCTGTCCTTCTCTGCGACCTTCCCTTGCTTCGGAGCCTGTAGCAGCGGTACTGGAGCGGAAGAAAAACGCTGGAGGAGAGCGGGAGTAGCCACTGCATCCATTGTAACGACTAATTCTTCACCCTCTTTTCTCACTTGCCACGGCGTCGGACGATCGATCTCGATCGTCATGCGCGAACCCCTCGGTTGCAGTGCTGGTTGAATATCTGCCACTTGCGCTGGCTTAGAGGAAATCAAGAGCTTGGTGCCCTTTACCTCCATCTGCCAACCGGCTCTCTGGGCGAAATCAGTAATATCTAGATAGCGATACGACCCCACTGCCTGCGTCGCCAACATTAGCGGCTCCGTTGCCGGTCGGGAAAACCACTGTACCGGCTGTCTGGTGACATCTCCAGTATTTAAAAGCTCTACCCCCAATGTTTGACTCATCCCGGCGTCGCTAATTCCGGTACGGACAGACTTTCCCACCCGCCACTGACTCCAAGTGGCTGGCAACGTGCGACCGTTGATAGAAACTTGATAACCCAACCGAGAAATCTGAGGCGATGCTGAAGGCACCAACGCCTGTGTGGTTAGGGGCAATTCCGGTGCCGGTAATTTTTGAAGCTTCCCAGTGGGAGCTGCAACAGGCAACGCTTGACTGGGCAACTTGTTGGGCCTGCTGAGAGCGGCATAAAACTGTAATCCTTTGGGGGGGAGCTTGTGGGGGGCTACAGGTATCTGCTTGGCAGTCGGTGGTGCTATCTGGCTCTTTTCTTCGCTCTCCCGTGCCTTTAACACTGGCTCTTTAGTGCTTCCGACCGGGGAAGAAGTCGCCATGTAAACTGAGAGGGCAATAATGGACGGGAGCGAGAAAGCGATTAGGCGACCGGGGGCAATTATGCCCGCCACACCATCGAACGTCTCACTCTGTGACGTCGTTCTCCTGATCATTCGACAACATCAATAAAATAGGGCAGCTCTTCTGTAGGGGCGTATTTGCCATACACCTGGATAACGCTGGATGCGTGTCTACAGAGTCAAGACTTCTAAAATAACTCAGCGCGTCAGCAGCACAACTATCAAAAAACAATGACTTTATCTTCTCAAGCCTGCTTTTTTAGCTTCATAATAAAAAGCATAACCGCAGGGTTCGGCAAGACGCTTTATTCAACAACTCAATAGGGCGAAGCATTCGCTCTCAAAGTAGCGGCTAAAAACATAGCCCAGTCTAGACTTGGTGTTGACGATAGCCCCTACAATTTGTTTGTCCTGGCTCTATGTCTTGGGGTCGCTTACCAGTCCCTTGACCAGCGTCGGGGATTTATATTAGGCGTCATTAAAAAATGATAAGATGTCTAATCCGTCACTCTTGCAGGCTGCTGGTATAGGAATCGGGTTAGAACGAGGTTCTTAACAGCACCTTGCGGGAAGCGATCGCTCTGACACCCAGTTTTGTCACCCTTGCCTCTAGCGCAAAAAAAGCAGAAAAAGTAGTAATGTCATTCAGTTGCAGCCTTCATGGTCAAATGGCAACTATATCTAGATAAGTCAGGCTTTGGAGGCATCACCTAGTCTCGGCGAGAGAAGACTGAAATGAGTGTTTAAATACATTGACGACGAGTTTTGTCATCGTTTGACAATTTTTAATCCTGTTGTTTAGTAAAGTCTTGCCACAGGGTTAGCAACCTGAGAACGGGAAATTTGTATCAGTAAGTAAAGGAAAAACGTGGATCAGCTCATGGAGAACAGGAGTGTGAATGATAATCATCAATTACAGGGAACGCTAAAGGGGGCAGAAACCTCTCCTGGCCCGCGATGGTTGGTAGAGGAACGCGATGCCTGCGGCGTCGGCTTCATCGCCAATCCGCAGGGAACGCCAGAGCATGAATTAGTCGAGAAGTCTTTATCTGCCCTGGCTTGTCTGGAACACCGGGGCGGTTGTAGTGCTGACCAGGATTCTGGGGATGGAGCCGGTTTGATGACCGCCATTCCGTGGGAACTGTTGGGTGAATGGTTGGCAACTCAAAGCATAGAAATGCCCCCGACTCAGCAGACAGGGGTGGCAATGGTATTTTTACCCCAAGATACCGAAGCTGCCAGCAGAGCCAAGGACATTGTTCGGAAAACTCTCGAACAGGAAGAATTAACTGTCTTGGGATGGCGAGAGGTGCCAGTACAGCCCCAGGTGCTTGGGATACAGGCAAAAGAGAACCAGCCACGAATCGAGCAGCTGATCTGTACCTCGACCCATTTACAGGGCGATGAACTGGAACGAAAGTTGTATTTGGCTCGCTGCCGTATCAGCAAGGCACTCAAGGCCAATAGCGACCTCGATCTAGAATGGTCGGAAGATTTTTACGTCTGTTCGTTCTCTAGCCGCACCATCGTTTATAAGGGCATGGTGCGCTCCGCCGTGCTGGGAGAATTTTATACAGATTTAAAAAATCCAGTTTATAAGAGCGCCTTTGCGGTCTATCACCGACGCTTCAGCACCAACACCCTGCCCAAATGGCCTCTAGCCCAACCAATGCGGCTTTTGGGGCATAACGGCGAAATTAATACGCTGTTGGGAAATATTAACTGGATGATGGCACGAGAGGCAGAGCTGAAGCACCCGCTTTGGGGAGAACGCATCAACGACCTCAAGCCACTCGTTCATCTCGATAATAGCGACTCGGCAACTCTTGATAACGTACTAGAGTTACTGGTACGCACGGGTCGGAGTCCTCTGGAAGCCTTGACGATTATGGTGCCAGAGGCGTACCAAAATCAGCCGGAATTGTTGGAGCGTCCAGAAATTGTTAATTTTTATGAATATTACAACGGGCTTCAGGAACCTTGGGATGGCCCAGCACTGCTAGTATTCAGCGACGGGAAAAAAGTAGGGGCGACCCTCGACCGCAACGGTCTGCGACCGGCTCGATACAGCATCACGCGGGATGGCTACGTCGTCGTCGCTTCCGAAGCCGGTGTAGTCGATTTGCCCGAAGCAGAGATTCTGGAAAAAGGTCGCTTGGGGCCAGGTCAAATGATCGCCGTTGACCTGGAAACCCACGAAGTTCAAAAAAATTGGGAGATTAAGGAACGGATTGCCGCTACCCATCCTTATGGAGAGTGGCTAGCGTCTCACCGACAAAATCTAGCAGCGGAGCCTTTTGCACCAGAACCAAAGCTGGATAATCAAACCTTGCTGCGCCAGCAAATTGCCTTTGGCTACACCACTGAAGATGTGGAAATGGTCATTGAGGAAATGGCGTCTTCTGGAAAAGAACCGACATTTTGCATGGGAGATGACATTCCCCTCGCAGTGCTGTCAGAAAAGCCGCATTTGCTTTATGACTATTTCAAGCAGCGCTTCGCCCAGGTGACAAATCCGCCAATTGACCCCCTGCGCGAAGGCATGGTGATGTCGCTATCGGTTTCTCTGGGTAAGCGGGGAAATCTCTTGGAAGTGAAACCAGAGTATGCCCGGTTGCTGAAGTTAGAGTCTCCGGTTCTGAATGAAGCACAACTAGAGCAAATCTGCGCTTCTTCTTTCGAGACAGAGCAGTTCTCAACGCTGTTTGAAATTGAGAAAGGGCCAGAAGGGCTAGAGGCAGCGGTTAGAAGCTTATGCGAAGCAGCAGCTCAAGCGGTCCGTGCTGGGAAAGAAATAATCATTCTAAGCGATCGCATCGCCAGTGGTATCAGCGCTGAATCTAGCTATATTCCACCGCTCTTAGCTGTAGGGGCAGTACACCACCACTTGATCCAGCAGGGTCTGCGGACGAGGGCATCTCTAATTGTCGATACCGCTCAGTGCTGGAGTACCCACCACTTTGCTTGTCTAATTGGCTACGGTGCTTCTGCGGTTTGTCCTTATCTATCTCTGGAAACCGTGCGTCATTGGTGGAGCGATAGCAAAACCCAAAATATGATGCAGCGGGGCAGAATCAAGAGTATTAGCTTAGAGCAGGCTCAAAAAAATTACTGCAAAGCCGTAGAAGCTGGGTTGTTGAAAATTCTCTCAAAAATGGGGATTTCTCTGCTGTCTAGCTATCAAGGGGCACAAATTTTTGAGGCAATTGGCATTGGAGGAGATTTACTGAAGCTCGGCTTTGCGGGGACGGCGTCGCGCCTCGGTGGCTTGAGCGTAGCAGAACTTGCCCAAGAAGTGATGTCCTTCCATTCGGCGGCGTTCCCAGAAGTGCCGCGCAAAAAGCTGGAGAACTGTGGCTTTGTGCAGTACCGTCCGGGGGGCGAGTACCACATGAACAGCCCAGAAGTTGCCAAGTCGCTGCATCAGGCGGTGAAGAATCCGCAGTACGACCACTACGAAGTTTATCAAAAGCACTTGCAAGGGCGACCCGTAACGGCGCTCAGAGATTTGCTGGATCTAGAAAGCGATCGCGCCCCCATTCCACTGGCAGAAGTAGAGCCAGTCGAGGAAATTTTCAAGCGTTTCGCTACAGGTGGGATGTCTCTAGGGGCATTGTCGCGGGAAGCGCACGAAACCCTCGCGATCGCCATGAACCGCATCGGCGGTAAATCCAACTCTGGAGAAGGCGGCGAAGACCCAGTTCGTTACAAAGTTCTCGATGATGTCGATGAAATGGGTCATTCCCAGGTCTTACCGCATCTGAAAGGATTAAGGAATGGGGATACGGCTTCTTCTTCGATTAAGCAGGTTGCTAGCGGTCGCTTTGGCGTCACCCCTGAGTACCTGATGAGCGCCAAGCAAATTGAAATCAAAATCGCTCAAGGTGCCAAGCCGGGAGAAGGCGGTCAGCTACCGGGGACAAAAGTTAGCCCTTACATCGCCATGCTGCGCCGTTCCAAGCCTGGGGTGACGTTGATTTCGCCGCCGCCGCACCACGATATCTATTCCATTGAAGATTTGGCGCAGTTAATTTTTGACTTGCACCAAATTAACCCGAAAGCGGGAGTATCGGTGAAGCTGGTAGCAGAAGTTGGCATCGGTACCATCGCGGCTGGGGTCGCCAAAGCAAATGCCGATATTATCCAGATATCCGGTCACGATGGGGGTACGGGCGCTTCTCCGCTGTCGTCGATTAAACACGCCGGAAGCCCTTGGGAACTGGGGTTAACCGAAGTGCATCGCGTCCTCATGGAAAACAGCTTGCGCGATCGCGTGATTCTGCGAGTAGACGGTGGCTTTAAGAGTGGCTGGGATGTCGTTATTGCCGCTTTAATGGGCGGAGAAGAATACGGTTTCGGCTCAATTGCTATGATTGCCGAAGGCTGCATTATGGCGCGGATTTGTCATACCAATAACTGCCCTGTAGGCGTAGCTTCTCAGCAAGAAAACTTGCGGAAGCGCTTCCCCGGAATGCCAGAACACGTCGTCAACTTCTTCTACTTTGCGGCAGAAGAAGTGCGGAGTCTCTTGGCACGGTTGGGATATCGGTCGCTCAACGACATCATTGGTCGAGCCGACCTCTTGAAGGTGCGCCCAACGAAACTCACCAAGACACAGGCGCTGAATCTAGATTGCCTGACCCGTCTTCCCGATACCCGCGAAGACCGTTCCTGGTTGGTTCACGAGGCCGTTCATAGCAATGGCTCGGTTTTGGACGATCAATTGCTCAACGACCCGGAAGTTAAGGATGCGATCGCAAATCAGTCGAGCGTGACCAAAGCTGTAACCGTAGTAAATACAGACCGGACGGTTGGGGCAAGGATTGCGGGAGCGATCGCGTCTCAATATGGAAACACCGGCTGGAGTGGCAGTCTTACCCTCAACTTCCAAGGCAGTGTGGGTCAAAGTTTTGGTGCCTTCAACCTCCCTGGCATCACTCTCAACCTGGAAGGTGAGGCAAATGACTACGTAGGCAAGGGGATGCATGGTGGCGAAATTGTCATCAAGCCGCCCCAGTCAGCCACCTACGATCCAGCCCAAAACGTGATTGTCGGCAACACCTGTCTCTACGGTGCCACGGGCGGCATCATGCTTGCCAATGGTCAAGCTGGTGAGCGCTTTGCCGTTCGCAATTCCAAGGGCATGGCGGTGATCGAAGGTGCAGGCGACCACTGTTGCGAATACATGACTGGCGGCGCGATTGTCGTCTTGGGCAGAGTCGGACGCAATGTGGGCGCGGGGATGACCGGGGGTTTAGCTTACTTCCTCGATGAGGATGGCAGCTTTACATCGAAGGTAAACCCAGAAATTGTCAAGCTGCAACGAGTCAGGACACCTGCCGGTGAGCAACAACTCAAAGAGCTGATTGAGCTGCACGCCGAACGTACAGGTAGCCAGAAAGCGAAAGATATTTTAGCCAACTGGGCTGAGTCTCTAGCCAAATTCTGGCAAGTTGTGCCTCCTTCCGAGGCTGATTCTCCAGAAGCCAATCCTGAAGCAACACCAGAAAAGGTGCTTAGCTCGGTGCAGTAAGCACTAAAAAGTCAAGGGGAACTATCGGGTTCCCCTTACCAGCATCATAGAGAAGAAATTTTCTCTATAAATTCTATAAATGCCGCTACATCGTACAGGTCAGCAGTAATGAAAGTGATGATTGATGAGTGAAAATAAATTTCTTTAATTCAAGGCTCACCACTCAAAACTTAAAACTTTTTCCCAATCACCAGCCACCTTTGTATCGCACCTGAAAAGAGGAAATATTCTCTTCCCTTATTCAGGTTTTGGAACAGCCGATTGAACTTTTGGAGGAACTCGTTTAGCAGCGGCTGCCAACTTAACTTCTTTGTCTTGCATCTCCATCAGTTCTGGCACCGTGACAAACCTGTAGCCACGCTTTTTGTATTCGGTGATTAATTGGGGTAAAGCCCGCACCGTGTGGTCTCGATTGCCACCTCCATCGTGCATCAGGACAATTCCGCCTGGTGTGATTCCAGTTAGCGCGTGCTTGATGAATAATGGCACCGAAGGACGGCTATAGTCTCTTGAATCAGAAGACCACATCACAACCGCGTAATTCTTCTTATGGGCGTAGGCAGCTAATCCGTTTTTAAGATGACCACCGGGTGGACGAAATAGAGTTGTCTTGATGCCTGTAGTTTGATAAATCATGTCGGATGTACGGTCAATTTCACTGGAAGCTCCAGTTTCGTTGAAGCGATGGTAAAGGTGGCTCCAAGTGTGATTCCCAATCGCGTGACCATCTAGGGAAACTTGACGCGCCAAGTGGGGAAAATTTTTCACGTTCTTCCCCACCATAAAGAACGTTGCCTTGATGTTATTTTTCTTGAGGATTTCCAGCACTTCCAACGTGCTTTTAGGCCAAGGTCCGTCATCAAATGTCAGGGCGATAACTTTCTCTTTGCTGCTGAGTGTTACTTCCTGAAAGGTTTTGCCCTGAAATTGCGTAGGTACAGAAACCATCAGGCGTCTGTCTTGTGCCTCCTGTTCCAATCGAGAGAATACCTTTACAAATGCCTCATCTCGCTGTGCCTTTAAAGCTTGGATATCAATGCCACTTTTTTCGGGGGTGTGATGCCCCATTTTTTCAGTAGGGGATAGAAGAATTTCTGGATCGCTACCTTGTGGGTTTACTGGCAACATGAGACCAGCAATAAAACTACTAGCAGCCGCAGCCAGAGCAATTAATGTTGTTTTTTCCCGCCAGAGAAATCTGTCATACTTTGCCACGTTAAGTCCCCTCCACTCCTCCTTTCATCCGGGCGGCAATTCATCTGCCGCCACTTCCAGACACCATGCTTCTCAAAAATTTTTTCACAACTAGCGGCGCAACTTGCGCGAGCAAGACTGCTAGCTAGAGGACGTGCGTCTACTGTCCTTTGTTCGTCTCTAGAATCCCTGTCTAGAGCGCTAAAAGCTAGAAACTATATCATTTATCGTTAAATTGCTTATTTTTTGTACAGGGCAGTGAAGTCTGCCCTGTTGCAGGCTACAGCAGAATACTCACCAACCAGAAGTTAATCCGGGTTAAAGTTAGTTTTTACTGACCTTGTATTTTTGTTAAACCGTACGTTCAGAAAGCAGCCGCTAGACAGGCACAGACAGCCTTTGATGATAAAGGCTGACAATTTGTGCAGTGACTTCGGCTATGCTCAGACCGTCGGTTTGGATCTCGATGGCATCGGCTGCCTTTCGCAGGGGTGCCAAGGCGCGGGTACTATCGCGGGTATCGCGTTCTTGAATGTCCCGCTCTAACTGCTCTAAACTGACTTCTGGCTGAGCTTGGTTTTTCAGGTCTTGCTGACGGCGTTGCGCCCGTGCTTGAGCGGAGGCGGTTAAGAAGATTTTGAGTTCCGCATCCGGGAAAACGTGGGTGCCGATGTCGCGTCCTTCGGCGACGACGCCTCCTTTTACTCCCCAGCGCTGCTGTTGTTTTACGAGTTCTCGGCGGACGTAGGGTTGAGCAGCGATCGCTGATACTTGAGCTGTGACTTCTCGCGAGCGAATTGCCTGGGTGACTTCCCGATCGTGAATCCAAACCCGCACTGGCGTCTGGAGGTCGTCACTGGTGCTTAGCTGAATCTGAGAACCGCTCGCTAATTCGGCGATCGCGGGTTCATCTTTGACGCTGGTTCCTGATTCCAGAACCAGCCAAGTCAGGGCGCGGTACATCGCCCCGGTGTCTAAATAAAGTAGTCCTAAAGACTGGGCAACCGTGCGGGCTACGGTCGATTTTCCTGCTCCGGCAGGGCCATCAATCGCCAGAATCGGCTGGCGATCGCGCAAAGTTACATTATCAATCAAACGGGTTGTTCCTAGCCGCGCCGCGATGCTTAACAGTCCCGCCTCGTCAACTTTTTCCAATCGCATGAGAGTTGTTGGGTGAACCAGTTCAATATACTCGATCTGTACCTCTGGGACGAGTGCAAATTCCTTTTGAGCTGCCTCAATGAGAACAATGCGATCGCGATCTCCCGATTTAAATTTCTTCTGCGCTTGCTGTAAGCCGCGATACAAGACAGACGCCTGTTCTTTCTGTTCAGCACTTAGATACTGATTGCGGGACGAGAGTGCCAGTCCCGACGCCTCCCTGACGATTGGACACCCAACAATCTCTACCGGCAAATTGAGATCCGCCACCAGACGCCGGATAATCGCCAGTTGCTGGGCATCTTTCTCGCCAAAATAAGCATGAGTCGGTTGTACCAGGTTCAATAGCTTCGCCACCACTGTCGCCACTCCCTGAAAGTGTCCGGGACGAGAGCGACCGCACAACAATGAGGTCATGCTCTCCGGTGGAACTACCTGAGTTAAGTCATTGGGAATGGGTAATTGGGAATCGGGAACAGGCGCAAGCGTCCTTTCCACATTCCTCATTCCGTACATTTCTTCAGGAGCGGGAGCAAAAATCGCATCTACCCCCGCTTGTTCGCACAATTGCCAATCCTGCTCTAGCCGACGAGGATATTGTTGAAAATCCTCTGTCGGGCCAAACTGTAACGGATTTACGAAGATGCTGACGATGACCCGATCGTTGTCGCGTCGAGCGTGTTGGATTAAGCTAAGATGCCCTGCGTGCAATGCTCCCATTGTCGGTACAAAACCGATTTTCAAGGGATGCCGGTATAAATCCAAGTAGCAGTGCAATCCAGCAGTTGTCGTAAACAGGCGCACCAAACCCCCCTTTTTTGGTTGTTAGTGGTTAGTAATTGGTTTTCGAGCAACTAACTACTAACCACTAACACTACTCTCTGCCCAGTAGTCTATCTCCAGAAAAGAGGATTGGGCGTTTTAGGTGAACAGGAGGTTCAATGTCAAGAGTCTGGGCTTAACACCTTTGTGGCTAAAAGTTTAGTTGTCATCAACTGCTACCTTCTGCGGTTTGCCCAGAATTTCTACACGCACGGGTGCCACACCACTGCTGATCATGCCTAGAACTCTAGCAGCCCCGGCTGACACGTCAATGATCCGACCCCGGATAAAAGGCCCGCGATCGTTGATTCGCACGACGACAGAACGCCCGTTGTTTGTGTTAGTCACGCGCACTTGGGTTCCGAAAGGTAAGGTACGGTGAGCCGCGGTCATTGCATTCTCATTGAATCTTTCACCGCTGGCACTTTGAGTGCCATTGCCCGCGTAACCATACCAGGATGCCATGCCCTTAAGCTCGGAGATGACTGGTCTGTAGGCAATGGCATTGGTTGGTTGTTGCGCGATGCGCGATCGCTCGTTCGCGACTCTGGAAGCGCTAGGGCGCTTGGCAATCTGGCGCGGCTTGGGCTTAGATGTGGGTACACCTGCAATTGCCCGTAGCGGCGGCGCGTTCCCCATCAGGCGTCTCAGCCGATTGGTTGCTTGTAAGGCATCGGTGGCAACGTTACGAGTGGTGTCGGGCAATCTTGTTTTCCCGTTTACCTCCACCAGTTCCTCGCCATTCACTTTAATGCTGTAGTTGCTCTTGTCACCATTCCAAACGACCGCGATCGCTTTCGCATCCACTTGCTCTCGGCTCAACTGATTCAGCTTCGCAGCAACAGTAGTGGCTCGCCAAACCGGATCGTCTTGAGAAGTGTTGGCATCCGCTTGACGCGACCCGTCTGAAGTTCTCTGGGTTTCCCCTACTTTCGTGCTTTCTGCGGGAGCTTGACGGGAGCCGAGAAAGGTTAAGACTGGAATACTGCGGACATAGAGTGTTGCTGCCTGATACCCGTTTAAGTCATGGGGAAGAATTTTAGCAACAACCGCCCGATCCATTGCGCTTGGACAAGGTTTTACTAAGCAACGGAGCGCGGCTTGGGACTGGTATTCTCCCAATTTGACACTGTCAGTCGGCTGAAGGTTTGACGGTGTTGAGAGTAAGGGCGACGAGACTGCTTGCCGAAGGTTATTTTTAGTCACTCTCGATTTGCTTGTCTGTTGCGCCTGAGAAACACGGGATTCGGAAGCTTGGTTAACCCCCTTGATTGACTCCGCATAACTAGATGTAGTCGTACCCAGGAGGGCAGTCGTTAAAAGGGTTGCAAACATTCCGAAACAAAATCTTTGGTTCATAGAGTCCTTGTGAAAAGTACTGGGAGGTCGAGCTTAGAGCCAAATGCCAGTGGTAGCGCCAGACGGCTCATTTGCCCAATCGATAACTCGTACTCGTTCTGTGTTCACCCTGGTCTGTGGAACTGCAACAGACTACCATGAAGTTTTTGAAAAGGGGATCGGGGATTTCCTCTAGGAAGCAACAACTTTATGAAACCTTCACACAGTAATTTCCGAAAAAATGCGGTTATGATGTTGAAGTCAATATGGTTTGAGACAAAAATCAGGTTTCCGGAACTTTATCAGAACTTCACAAACGAGGAAGCCAGTTTGTGAATAATTGGTGAAGCAATCGGGGCATAGTGCTGCCCAACGGTACAAAATTGCGATCGCTGTCCTATCTGTCGCGTTAGCCAAGTAAAATACGTCTCTTGATCGCTGCTGAACAGGTTTGAATTCATGGATTATCGAGACGCTGGTGTAGATGTTGAGGCGGGGCGGAGTTTTGTAGAGAAAATCCGCAGTTTGGTGCAAAGTACGCACCGCTCAGAAGTATTGGGTGGTTTAGGCGGCTTTAGTGGTTGGTTTCAGTTGCCAACTGGATACAAAGAGCCGGTTTTGGTTTCAGGGACGGATGGCGTAGGCACCAAGCTAAAACTCGCCCATCAGCTCAACTTTCACCACACCGTGGGAATTGACCTTGTAGCAATGTGCGTCAACGATGTGTTGACGTGTGGCGCAGAACCGTTATTTTTTCTGGATTATTTAGCCACAGGGCAACTAAACCCAGAGCAGCTGACTCAGGTGGTTGATGGCATCGCTGCGGGATGTCGCGAGTCGGGGTGTGCCCTCCTGGGAGGAGAAACCGCAGAAATGCCGGGTTTTTACCAACTGGGCGAGTATGACTTGGCGGGTTTTTGTGTGGGGATTGTAGAAAAGAGCCAGATATTGGATGGTTCTCTGGTGAAAGAGGGAGATGTGGCGATCGCGCTTGCGAGCCAAGGTCTCCACAGCAATGGTTTTAGTCTGGTGCGGAAGATTGTTGAACGTAGCGGCGTTGACTTGCACGCCTCCCCAACCGATGTTAGGGGGGAAGGCTTTGCGCCCTTAGACGGTAAGAATTTTGGGGAAGTTTTATTAACTCCCACCCGGATTTACGTCAAACCCGTTTTAGCAGCACGGAAGGCTGGGCTTGACATTCATGGCATGGCTCACATTACGGGTGGCGGCTTGCCAGAAAACTTACCTCGCTGTATTGGTGCCGATTTATCTATCCAGATCGATCTTCAATCGTGGAAAATTCCGCCTATTTTTAATTGGCTTGCTGACGCTGGTGAAGTCAAACCCGCCGATATGTTTAATACTTTCAATATGGGCATCGGTTTTGTAGTCCTTGTGCCCCCAAACCAAGCCGACCAAACCATCAGCTGGTTTGAATCGCAGAATATCCCCGCCTATGCCATCGGCAAAGCGATCGCTGGTAGCGGGGGTCTGATTGGAATCCCAGATTAAAAAGGCGGCACCCGGATTTGAACCGGGGGATAAAGGTTTTGCAGACCTCTGCCTTACCACTTGGCTATGCCGCCGCGATTGCAGATTCTTAGTATACCAAAATTTTTTCCGGACGCATTGACTCTGTACGAATTGGAAGACTAGTCGCTATATTCAAAGCTGATGCAGGTTATCTGATGTGATGACGATCACAGGAACGGGGTTCCTAGATCGCAAGTCTTTGATGATCTGAAACGCTAATCTAATACGAATCTCCAAATGTAAGTGGATTTACGGAATGGTTGACGTTCGCCTACTGCTGGGGAAGTTCGTCAGCTTTGGTTATCTCTAAGCGGAGAATCGCCTTGGTTTGACCAAAAACAGCCATCTGGGTGTACTGACTTGCTAAGTATTTTTTTGAGCAGCGACCAGAATACCTTTTCATTACAGAAACTATGACTCAAGCCAACCCGCTTCTGATTGCTCAAATTACAGACATTCACTTGTTCGCAGATACCAAAAAGGAATTGCTAGGGCTTCCTACTGCCAAGTCTTTTGATGTAGTTTTAGAGCAATTGCACCGAATGTGCCCTCAGCCGGATTTGCTATTGCTAACAGGAGATTTGTCCCAAGATGGTAAGCCGCAATCTTACACGCGGTTGGCAGAACTGCTGAGTCCTCTGGGAATTCCTACTTACTGGCTACCAGGCAACCATGACCAGCCATTGGTCATGCAAGAGGTATTAAATGAGGCTCCGATTTGTCCGGAGAAGTCGTTTGAAGCGGGAGGGTGGCAGTTTTTATTGCTCAATTCTCACGTACCAGGTTGCGTCTATGGCAAACTATCTTCAGAAAGCTTAGTTTGGCTAGACCAGCAGCTACAGCGTGCAGATAAACGTCCTACCCTAATTGCTTTACACCATCCCCCTTTTGTTGTCGATTCCGATTGGCTGGATGGCAGTTCATTACAAAATTCAGAGGAACTATTTGCTGTCATCGATCGCCATTCTCAGGTGCGGTTGGTTGTTTTTGGTCATATTCATCAAGAATTTTATCGGCGGCGCGGTGAGGTTCATTACTTGGGTAGTCCCTCTACGTCAATTCAGTTTGAACCGCATAGCCACCAGTTTTCCTTAGATGAGGAAGCGCCAGGATTTCGTTTATTTAATCTGTATCCAGATGGCAGGATTGAAACTAGGGTGGAACGGGTTGCTTACGCGCATGAGTTGGATTTGGCAGCTACTGGTTATTAGGATAGAAGTTGGTATTTTTAAAAACCCGTTTTCTTGAAGAAAGCGGGTTTTTTTTGACGCGATCGCGTTTCCAAGCGATTATTTTTACTGACAACAGTTGCGCGATCGTATCCAACATGGGTGAAAACACTGAGCCGTTATTTGCTGAGAGGAGGATATCCTTTGAGTCAAAGGTTACATCCCACCTCTACTCCCCTATTACTCATGACACCACCAAATTTTTGGGAATCACTTACTAAGACAGCAATAAATCTTGGAGAAGCTGTTGGCAACACTGCATCGCAAGCAACTCAAGCCGCAGCAGAAACAGCGACAGGCTTTGGGGGAGTTGTTAGCAGTGCTGTATCACAAGCGAGTAAAGCAGTAACAGAAACGGCTATGGCGGTTGGAAAAACTACCAGAAAGCCAGTAAGTTTACCCCAAACGTCTGAGGACGATCGCTTAGCCTTTTATGGTGTGCTTTTTGCAGTTGCAGCAGCAGATGGCTCAATTGATCCAGAGGAGTTGAACCTAATTTTAAATACTCCCGATCTGGATAATATGTCTGAATCTGCAAAGCGTCAGGTGCAGTCTTATGCTATTAATCCGCCTACCTTAGAAGACTCTTTAAAAAAACTGTCTAAGGCAGATGATACGCTTCGCTTTGGTTTAATGTTCTATATTCTGAACCTTGTTTGGGTGGATAAGGTTCTTAACCCTGGTGAAGCAAAAGCAATCAAGCTAGCTCAAGCAGAACTGAAAATCACAGATGAGCAGGTGCAAGCTATACAGGCATTTGTTCAGAAGATGGGAGAGATTCGAGAACGTGGATTAAATGATGATTATGCAGTTAATGCCATGAAAGAAGCAACTTCAGTTCTCGTAAAAGCAGGTATTCCCGTCACCCCCTTCTCTTCATCAGAAACAGCAAATACCCAGACAAGTTTTGAAACTACTTATTCAGATGATCTGTTTTGGGAAAAGCTTGGAAATTTTGCAGTGCAAGCTGGAAAAAATGTTGTTGAAAACGCTTTAATTCTTTTCTATGCTGCTGAGCATCCAAACACTCCACCTAACCAAAAACTAATTGTATATGGAGCATTAGCTTACTTAATATTGCCCGTAGATGCTGTTCCTGATTTTCTTCCTGCTGTAGGATTTGGGGATGATATAGGTTCCTTAACGACTGCCCTAGGTATGATTGTTTGGAATATCAACTCTGAAGTAAAAGAAGCTGCAAAGCAGAAAATGCAAGAGTGGTTCGGCAAGGATTAATAAAATTAGTTGATAAGATTCATGAAAGCGATCGCTTCCCATTTGACAGGAAGCGATCGCTTTATTATTAATCTCCAGTGACAAAGGCACGCAACTAGCACTTACTACTCGACTTCACTAAAACGATCGATATTTCAAAAACTGATAGATAAAGCAATTTTGAGCGATTTTGCAGGAGTTTATTCGCTGGCTTGCCAATGCACGAAAGGACGCCCAGATGCCACGGTTTTAGAAACAATCTTGGTATAGCCAGGAACCCAATCGAGATTCACGCGAAAATAGACTTTACCATTGCGAAACTCGAAGCTATAGGAGTGTAAATCTGGAGAACTTGCCTGACCGACGCAGGAGGCATAAGCTTCTTGCAGTGGAGCTTCATATTCCACAAACGTATTGCCTGAAGACGAAATTTTCCCATTACTAGCGATCGCTTTCGTGTCAGCGACAACTGTATGATCGGCGGCACCTTCAGAAGGCAACAAGACTGTCCAAAGTCCGACTGATGCAGGACACGTTCCTGATTGCTGTTCTACAGTCAATTGCTGGTTGGGTTGTTCTGAAGACACATCGGATGCTGGCTGAGCTAACGTCGAAGTAGATGTATTCAGCAGCAACGCAGACAAAATTCCTAAAGTGGTCGCGAATTGTACGGGTTGAAAATGGGGAATTTTGGAGAGGAGTTTTTGGGGAATTAAAGTCGTTAGTGCCATTTGAAGTGCCTGCCAGCGTCTCAAGTGAAGAGCCTCTATAAATAGGATCGCTTGGCGCAGGCGCGATCGCCCTCCTACAGATTGGTTAACCCGATCGGGTGATAGATCCGTATTTTTTCGGAAATCGGAAAGATAAATCTTGAAGATTAGATGATGAATTTGTTCCCAATTCATCATTTTTAATGATGCTTCTGGAAAATTCATTCTTCTGACTACTGCCTTTGGCTTTCAACCCATCAAAAGACTTTTATCGGCGCGAAGGATGAAAGCCTCCACTGCAATCGAACAAAAGGGTTAAAAAGTGAACAAAACCATAAGTCAGAGTCAAAAAATTTCCTATTCAGAAGAGCGTGTTTCTACTAGACTGTATGCGAAAACTAGCCCCATGTATTGCTCTAATCTCCTACAAAGTGTGGCGGAAGCGACTCACCAACTGCTGACGAATCGCGATTTTGCAGTCGGCCTGAATCAAGCTTTAGCAACTTTAGGCAGAGTAACGGGAGTAGATCGAGCTTATATTTTTGAGATTCATCCTCATCCAGAAACCTGTGAATTAGCCTTTAGCCATCGATTTGAATGGACAAAAGAGTTTGTAACGCCTCAAATTCACAATCCCAATTTACAAAACCAGGCATTGGCGGCTTGTCGCATCAGTCGGTGGTACGACGATTTGCAAGCTGGGAAGGCAATTCGGGGTTTAATTCGCGAACTTCCAAATGGCAAACGGGAAGTTTTGGCAAACAAGCAAATTTGTTCTATATTAATAGTCCCAATTTCTTGCAATGGCAAACTTTGGGGCTTAATTGGCTTTGGCGATCGCCGCTACGATCGCCAGTGGTCAAAGGATGAGGAAGCTTGTTTGATAACGATGGCGGCAAGTTTCGGGAAAGCGATCGCCCATCAGCAAACAACTGAAACTTTACGCCAGAGAGAATTACGCCTGCAACAAATTACCGCTAACGTACCGGGGATGATTTTCCAGTTCCTTCAGCGTTCGGATGGTTCTCAGGCTTTGCCCTATGCCAGTTCCGGTTGCCGGGAATTGTTTGAATTAGAACCAGAGACGATTCAGGCAAATTGTGGGAGGGAGTTCATTTATCCCGATGACCGCGAGGCTTACGAACAATCCATCGCGGTTTCAACTGCGACACAGCAACCTTGTAAATGGGAAGGTCGAATTCAGACTCCCAGCGGCAAAATTAAGTGGATTCAATGCGCTTCCCGACCAGAGAAGCAACTCAATGGCGATATTCTCTGGGATGGGTTGGTAATGGATATTACCGACCGAAAGCAGGCTGAGGAGGCGCTGCGAAGTTCAGAGGAGAAGTTCGCATCCGCTTTTCGTTTCAGTCCTGACTCGATAACGATTACCACCCTCAAAGAAGGACGATACATTGATGTCAACGAAAGTTTCCTCAATCTTTCAGGTTTCCAACGCTATGAAATTATTGGTCATACGACATTGGAATTAAATATCTGGGTGAATCCAGAAGACCGCATCAAAGTTATCCAGCAGGTACAGGAAGAAGGTGCTGTCCGCAATCAGGAATGCGAGTTTCGCAACAAGTCCGGAAGGGTAATAATAGGGCTTTTCTGTGCCGAAATCATCAACTTGGAGGGTGAGCCGTGTTTGCTGACAATTGGGAACGATATCACTGAACGCAAGCAGGCGGAAATGAGGCAGCGCTTGGTGCAAGAACGCGATCGCTTGTTGGCAGAAATGGCGCTGCGAATCCGCAAATCGCTGGATTTGGACGAAATTTTTAACACTACCGTGGCAGAAGTCCGGTCGTTTCTGAAAGCCGACCGCGTCTTCATCGCTTCCGATACGACGGGAAAAGGCAGGGTAATGGCTGAATCCGTAGAACCCAATTACCCGCCGATTATGAACTGGGTACTTGACGATCGAAGTTCCCTGGAGGAGATGCGAACCTTGTTTGAGGCGAATCAGGTTCGAGTCGTTGAGGATACAACTCAAGCGACCGTTCACCCAGCGATCGCATCCTATTACCGCGATTATCACGTCAAAGCCGCCGTGGCTGTCCCAATTCGCGTGAAAGGCGATCGGTTATTGGGTGCATTAATTGTTAATCAATGCAGTGGAGCGAGGCGCTGGGAACCGATCGAGATTGATTTGCTAGAACAATTGGGAACCCAAGTTGCGATCGCCATTCAGCAATCTTGCCTCTTCCAACAGGTACAGGAACTCAATACCAACTTAGAATGCCAAGTTCGGGAACGTACCGCTCAACTAGAGCAAAAAATCCAGGAAGTTCAAGAACTATACGAACTGAAGGATGTCTTCCTCCATGCCGTTTCCCACGACCTGCGGACGCCGCTCACCGGCTGGTTACTGGTGTTGCAGAATTTGTTAACAGCGAATGGCAATGAACAAAAGACAATTCCAGTGTCTCGGTCAATTTTAGAGCGGATGATTCAAAGTAGCGATCGCCAACTCCGCTTGATTAACTCCCTGTTAGAAGTTCACACCAGCGAAGTGCGAGGTTTTGTCTTGCAGCGCGAACCAGTTCAACTTAACTCTCTCATTCAAGAGATTGTTGAGGATTTTGAGCCGTTGTGTGTCAAAAATCAGGCAATTCTGATCGATCAAATTCCTTCTGAACTGCCCACAGTGAACGCCGATCCGCTTCAGATGCGGCGTGTGTTTGAAAATCTACTCACGAATGCTTTTAACCATAACCCACCCGGACTCAGGATGATTCTTAGGGCGACCGTTGAAGAACAGACGATTCGCTGCACTATTGAAGATAACGGTGTTGGGATGAATCCAGAACAATGCGATCGCGCCTTTGAACTTTATGCCCGTGGTTCGCAAGCACGACGCTCCACTGGTATTGGTTTGGGATTATATCTTTGTCAGCAGATTGTACAAGCTCACGGTGGCAAAATTGGCGTAACTAGTTCTCCAAAAGCTGGTGCAACCTTCTGGTTTACTTTACCTTTTGCAATGTCACCATAAACAGAAAGATGTTATTAGTCTAAGAGCTGTTTTATGCCTGCTTACTAGACCAATCTGATTGAATTTATAAGATGCTAGTCCTTTAGATACCCAACTTCTCTAAGAAGTTGGGTATTTCGTCTTCAATCCAACCGAGAAACACAATAATAGGACTCTTATGCTGACTAGATAAAGATGTCAGATGAATGAATCCTGGTGCATCCTTAGCGATGGCTACTAACCAATAACTAAAGCATGGTTAAAAATCACCCGATTGGGTGATTCGTTAAAAGAAAGTTAAATGTATTACTCCCTCTTAAATTAGAAAATAAACCTTTGAGCGATCGCTCAATCGGTGAAAATCAAGTTTTGCTTGTTATCGTGGCAAAAAAAATATTACTTTTGATAGAAGAAAGAGATTAGCCTTTACATTTTCTGTGCCAGTTTTCTTACAATCACCTATGGACTGCATTTTTGAAGTAGGGATGGGAATACTAAAGGATAAAGGCTATAAAAAAATGAAAAACCAGAAAAGTTGAAAGTTACCCCAAAGCGTAGCTTTTCACACTTCGGACTTCATTTTTCAGGGTTTTCAGCCTGTTAATCTGGTGAAATTGTTGAAAAATGGTTGAGTTAAAAAGAAGTGAAGTAATTGCTAATGCCTGAATATCTAGAAGCCATCCGGGAGTGTTGTCGGGACGAAGCCGCCTTTGAAAAGCTCAAACAAATTCTGGCTGACGGCGAGATTGAAACGATTCAGAAAACGACAGACAAGCTCAGACAGCAAGAGTCAAGATTTCAAAGAATGGTTGCCAACATACCGGGCATGATTTACCAGTACCTGCGGTGCCCGGATGGTCGTGAGTCCATCGTCTGTGCCAGTTCCGGCTACCAAGAATTGTTTGAGTTAGAACCAGAAAATATTCAGGCGAATTTTCAACTGCTTAAGGATTTAATTCATCCCGACGATCTCAAAGGGTATGAAGAATCTGTAGATATTTCTGCCGCCACACTACAACCTTGGGCTTGGGAAGGTCGCATCATCACGCCTACTGGCAAAATTAAGTGGGTACAATGCGCCTCCCGTCCGGAAAAGCAGGCGAACGGTGATATTCTCTGGGATGGCTTGCTGATGGAAGTGACAGAACGCAAGCGAGCCGAAGCATCACTAGAGCGAGAACGCAGATTATTTATCAGAGGGCCGGTTACGGTCTTCCGCTGGGTTGCCCAAGAAAATCGACCCGTGGAATACGTCTCGCCCAACATCAGTCAGTGGGGCTATCAACCGGATGACTTTATTAGTGGCAGGGTGACGTATGGTAGCGTTATTCATCCCGATGACCTAGCTCAAGTCGAGGCTCAGACTCAAGCCTATGATGCGGCTGGCTTAAATTTTCAGGAACAGGACTATCGCCTGATTCGCTCTGATGGTGAGGTGCGATGGGTTTATGAATTCACCAGCGTTGTCCGCAATGACCAAGGGAACATCACCCACTACGAAGGATATATTCTCGATATCACCAAGCGAAAGGAAGCGGAAGTCCAACTCCAGGCTGCGGGAGAACGCGATCGCGCTAGCATCTGCGCTCTGAGTGCGGCTCGCTTACTAGGAGAGATTGCGCTGAGAATTCGGCGCTCGCTGGATCTCGATCAAATTCTCAACAACACCGTTCGGGAAGTTCGGCAATTTCTGCAAGCTGACCGGGTTTTTATTGCTCACTTAGATGCCAATTCTCAAGGCAAAGTTGTAGCAGAATCGGTGGCACCGGATTGTCGATCGATTCTCGGCTGGGTGACGAGTGACCGTTACCTCAGAGAACTTAAATCTTTCTTTAAACAAGGTCAGGTTCAGGCAATTGATGATACAGAGAAAGTCGTTAAATCTCGCTTTCATACTGCCTACTACGCTCAATATCAAATTAAAGCCAGTTTATGCGTTCCTATTCTGGTGGGAAATGAGTTTTTTGGAATGTTGATCGCCAATCAATGCAGCGGATCGCGTCATTGGCAGCAGTTTGAAATTGAATTGCTCTGTTCGCTAGCAACCCAAGTCGCGATCGCTATCCAACAAGCACAACTTTACGAACAAGTATCCACTCTGAATACCTGTCTAGAGCGCACTGTCGAGGAGCGCACTGCCCAGTTACAGCAGGTAGTGGCAGAACTCCAAGAAATGAACCAACTCAAGGACGTTGTTTTACATACAGTTTCCCACGAACTCCGGACTTCGGTAATTGGAACTGTGATGGTGCTAAAAAATTTGCTCAATCAGCCATCGGAAAAAATCACTCTTTCTCGCTCAATTGTCGAGCGCATGATTCAAGGGAACGATCGGCAATTGGGAATGATTAATTCCTTGTTAGAAACTCACTCTAGCGAGGAAGAGGGCATTGTCCTCCATCGCGAGTCTGTTCAAATAAAGACTCTGTTTACAAAGATTCTCCAAGACTTAGAGCCAATGCTGTCGCAAAATCAAGCGACACTAACGAATCTCGTTTCCGCTGATTTACCCTTGGTTATAGTCGATCCGGCTCAGTTACAGCGAGTTTTAGAAAACTTATTCAACCATATTTTGAAGCATAATCCCCCTAAACTGAGCCTACAGCTGAGCGCCACCGTTGAGACTCAAAAACTGCGCTGTACGCTTCAGGATAACGGTAGCGGGATGAGCCAACAAGAGTGCGATCGCTTATTCGATCTTTATATCCGCGATCCCAGATCCAGTTGCTCAACTGGCACTGGTTTGAAATTGTATCTTTGCAAGCAAATTATCACAGCCCACGGCGGGGAAATTGGGGCGAATAGCAGTCCTGGATTGGGGACAACGTTATGGTTTACATTACCCCTAAATCGGGTTGCTTCTTAACCTTTTAGTTTTTGAAGTTATATCGAATCCGGTTAATTCATCAACCTTATAGAAAAATCTCTAGACGCCTCTCCATTCACGGAGCGGCGTCTAGAGAGGGAAGTTCCTTCTTTAGTGAGGAATCTTACTCAAAGCGTGCCAAGTGCGATCGCCAACAATTCCATCCGCTATTAAACCAGAGCGCTTTTGGAAAGAGCGCACCGCTGCATCTGTTGCTGGGCCGAAGTTTGGGCTAGTTGCAGCAGTAAAATCGCCAGTTGTCTGTAAAAGACGCTGAAGCGTGACTACGATTTGACCTTTGCTACCTTTTTGCAGCACCGGCATATTGACGGGCGCACCCTTGTAAAGCGCCTGCCAAGTTAGATTTCCCACGATTCCATCTTCTTTCAAAAAGACGCGGTGCTGGTAAGATTTCACTGCATTTTCAACGACGATATCGAAGATTCCATCAATGTCACCGTTATAAGTTCCCCAGCGAGTTAAAAGTCTTTGCAGTTCTTCAACCGATGCTCCTTGGGAACCGCGCTGAAGTACAGGTTTGTTGGTCTGGATGTTAGCATTTGCTTGAGTATTAATTGGAGCTTGCATGGTTAGTGTTCCTTGAAGTGATTTGGTGTTCCTTACACTTACCAAGGTAATGTTTAGCTCTCAGCTTCCACTTCACCCAACTAGCTCATTCTTTTGGATGATATTGATTCTTATCACCTTTTAAAAAAGCTTTTATCAATTGCTAATGTTTGTCCTTTTTTAAAATCATCCATTAGGATGAATCAAGAGCATGAGGTAGATAAAATAAATCATATGATTTAGATGATTACTGTTTTTTGAAACAGTTAAATTGTAGGGAAAGGATTTTTTAAAAGTATTGTTGACCATCTAAGTAGCTGGACACAATTAAACTAAAGACTTGTGAGTTAGCCGGCCTAACCTTGGCTTGGCAATCTTTCATCTAGCTTAAGACAGAATTGATGTTCACCCAGTTGGGTGAGACAAGCGGATGAAGTGCGATCGCTTCTAATCGTCTTAACCTGAGACCTGACACTGAATTCAAGGGTGCATGGTCATGTTGTCATTTTACTTATACGCTCGGCGCACGGGGCTTATTGTGATTCAGCCAGAGGCGATTACAAAAACTCCCCGTTTGACCAGCAGACAGTCTTTAATGGAACCAAAACCACAGGTTTCGACGCATCAACAGTCAGGTCAGTTTACGGAAAGTAGACATCAAATCGCACAACTTTATCACTTGGAGCGTCGGACGTTTCTGTAGAAATACGATGAATCGCATTTCTACAGAATTTGCTTTACACCAGTCCAGAACGAAGCGCGACGACAGCTGCCTGAACCCGGTCATCTACAGACAGCTTGTTCATGATGCCACGGACATGGGTTTTGACTGTATTGGGGCTGAGGTAGAGAGCGGCAGCAATCTCCGGATTGCTTTTGCCTTCTACCATTAATTTCAATACTTCTAACTCGCGCTGCGATAGCGTCGAAACAGTGCCGGTCACTGAAGGCGGTTTAAGATGGTCAATTACTCGTCGTGCAATTTGCGGATCGAGGTAGGTAGCACCTTCTTGAGCGGCAGCGATCGCAGAGAGCAAGCGTTCTACACTGGCACCTTTGATGCAGTAAGCATCCGCACCACTAGAAAGGGCGGCAATAATTTCGGTTTCTGTGGTATGAGAGGTCAATACCACTACCCGGATATCAGGAAGCGCTGCCTTGATTTGCTGGGTGGCAGCAATTCCATCTAGTCTTGGCAGACCAATATCCATAACCACCAGATCCGGTTTCAGTTTAAGAGCAGCTTCAACGCCTAAATAGCCATCTTCAGCTTGTCCGACAATCGTGAACTGCGGATGAGCGGCTAATGACTGCTCCAAACCCAGCTGCATCATGGGATCGTCTTCTACAATCAAAACCCGCAATGGCTTTGACTCGGTTGGTAGATTCTGGGGTGATTCTGTTTCAGAGGGCATGGAATTAAATGGCACTTTACACTTACGGTAGAATCACGCGGATTGGCAAGTAATTCGGATAAAGCGGATTTCCTCAGACCAATCCTAAACCCTTCCAGAATTTAAAAAGTAAAAGTTAAAATTAAAAATTGCCAAAACCCTATATTTTTAGAGAATTTTGAGGTTTTATAGGATTTCGCGCTGATTACTGCCTGGAATCTCCCTCTTTTAACCTCTCTCCCTCTCTTCCTTCCACTTGCAAGGGGATGCGGTATTGTCCGGCAACATAATAGAAGAAGCGATAATAATTGGGAAATTGTTTAGAGGGCGATCGCCCCTGCCAGTAGTAGCGTATCCTTCCCTGAATCAGTGTCAATCGCATCAAACTGATATCTGAACGTAGTTCTACATAAAGTTTTCCGGTAACTCCTTGTTGGGTAGTAAAGTTCTTCTGCGTGAATTGATGGGGAGTTTTTTGCCCTGATGGCGCAAGTTCAATTTCTGGCAAGCGATCGCCTGCCACTCCTAATATTTCCACCTCTGGGTCTTGAGGATCTCTAAAAGCTCTTCCATCCCGATTGTCTGGCATTGGCGCAGCAATCCAGTTACTGGGATAAGGAAACTCGAAGCTATAACGCGGATTTCTATACGTTTTCCAGGTTGGCGACTGGGTATTTGAGGCGCGACAACTCCACAGCATTACACAGAGTGCGATCGCATAAACAACAACACGCCAGTTGCAACAAGCTTCGACTCTCTGACTTCTAACAACCGATCTAGGACGCCGGACGCCTCTGGGAACGTTATTTAGCAATGGACACCGCCGAAACCCATCTCCGTTCTGCTTGCTTATATTCCTTACACCAGTTCGTCCGACTCTGCCGGAAAGTATTAAGCGATGTAACAATATTGCCGTCATGCTGGCATGATGTCTTGACAGCCCGGAATAAGGCAGATAACCTGTGAAATATACCCGGGTAGAACAACTGAAAAGTTATATGCAAGACAAGCAAAAGGTTACGTTGTATCTTCCTCCAGGTCTCCATCGCCAGCTCAAAATTCGCTCAGCTGTTGACACGGAACCCATGTCAACAATTGTCGAAAGAGCGATCGTCTTCTACCTGGCTAACCCAGAAGTGGTTGATGAGGTAGAAGCAATCCAGGGAAGGACTCATCGAGTCTATTCCTGTCCGGAGTGTACTAGCTCTGTGGTACTGCGAGATGGAGAAATGGTTTCCCTGGATAGTCAACCAGGTGTAATCGCTGAAGAGCTGACTACCCTTGAAAATGCCAGAGGTGAACTCGGCACGGATTCTCAGGGAGAAGAGGCATTGGTTCCCTGTTAAAGTTCCAAATCCTCCAGACTGCTTGAATTCCTCGCTTGCTCACGTTGGTTGCGGTTGATAAATGTTTGGCTAGTGGTTGTGCCGTCTCTAATGGGTCGATAGATATGAAAGAAGAGCTAGATATTCTGGTTCAAGCTCAATACCCCCTCATCTACCTAGTAACTTCCGAAGAAGAGCGGGCGGAGCGAACAATTGCCAATATTGCTCAGACAAAATCCCTGGCTCGGCGCGTCTACATTTGGACTGTCACCCACGGTATAGTCGAGTACGGTCAACCCCGCCATATTACCCAGCACAACACCGTCTCCCCAGAGGCAGCGATTGAATGGGTAGTACGCCAAAGAGAGCCTGGTATCTTTATTTTTAAAGACTTACACCCCTTTATTGACTCACCGGCAACAACGCGGTGGCTGCGGGATGCGATCGCCAGCTTCAAAGGGACACAGAAAATTATCATTCTCATGTCACCCGTTCAGCAAATCCCCATTGAGCTGGAAAAGGAAGTCGTCGTTCTAGACTATCCTTTGCCAGATTTGGCAGAACTGAACCAAGTGCTATCTAGCCAGTTAGAGCAAACCCGTTCTCGCCGCACCACAACTGAAGTTCGGGAAAAACTGCTAAAAGCAACCTTGGGTCTGACGCGGGATGAAGCCGAAAAAGTTTATCGGAAAGCTTTCGTCAAAACCGGGCGTCTGACGGAAACAGAAGTCGATATTATTCTTTCTGAGAAAAAGCAGCTAATCCGCCGCAACGGCATCTTGGAATTTATCGAAGAAGATGAAACCATTGATTCGGTTGGCGGTTTAGAAGAGCTAAAGCGATGGCTGAGACAACGTTCCAATGCTTTTACAGAGAAAGCAAGGGAATACGGTCTGCCCCAACCCAAAGGGATGTTAATCCTAGGGGTACCGGGATGTGGCAAATCTCTCATTGCCAAAACCACTGCCCGCCTCTGGAGTCTGCCACTTCTGCGCCTAGATATGGGCCGAGTGTACGACGGCTCAATGGTGGGGCGCTCAGAAGCTAACTTGCGGAATGCCCTGAAAACGGCTGAATCAATTTCCCCAGCGATTCTCTTTATTGATGAACTGGATAAAGCATTTGCCGGTACTTCTGGGTCTGCTGACTCAGACGGGGGTACTTCCAGCCGCATCTTTGGTTCTTTCCTTACCTGGTTACAAGAAAAAACGTCTCCGGTGTTCGTGATGGCAACTGCCAACCGGGTTGAACGTCTACCGGGTGAGTTTCTCCGCAAAGGACGCTTCGACGAGATTTTCTTTGTAGACTTGCCGACTGCGGAAGAACGCAAAGAGATTTTCAATATTCACCTTAGCAAGCGGAAGCGAGACATTTCTCGTTTTGACCTCGACCAGCTGGCTAAGGTATCCGATGGATTTTCCGGGGCAGAAATTGAGCAGGGATTGGTCGCGGCAATGTACGAAGCTTTTGCCCAAGACCGAGAATTTACCCAGCTTGATATCATCGCGGCAATAAAAGCTACTCTGCCGCTTTCCCGAACCATGAACGAGCAGGTAACGGCCCTGAGGGACTGGGCCAGACAGCGAGCGCGACCTGCTGCGTCCTCCGTCGCCGAGTATCAGCGACTGGAGTTCTAAAAGCTTTCTCCTGCTCCCAACAGGAGGAAAGGCTAGCAGTTTGCTAGCAGTTTGACAAAAAAAGCCGCCCAGTAATGTGTCCAGGCGGCAGACTCACATCCACAAGTTGTCGTTTCTCTTAACTCTCTACTGGAGGAAATCCAAATGTCTCACTTTAGCACTCTGCGTACCAAAATCACCGATGCCGAAATCCTGAAAGCTTCTCTCCGCGACCTGGGTATCAGTGTTAAGACCGAAGCAGATGTTCGGGGTTATAACGGTCAGCGGGTTCGTTCTGACATCGTTGCAGTTCTGGAAGGCGAGTATGACCTCGGTTGGTCTCGCAACAGCGACGGTTCTTTCGACCTGATTGCTGACCTGTGGGGCGTCGCCAAGAAGCACAACCAAACCGAACTGATTAACTCGATTAATCAGAAGTATGCCGTGAACAAGACCTTGGCTGAAGTCAAGCAACGCGGTCTGCAAAATGCCAACGTCAAGTTGGTTGTGCAAAAGTAATTTGTGTGCGCGTTCCCAAGCTATCGGGTTAATCAACTTTAGGTTAGCCCGTTTTTCCTATCACCCAGCTCTAACTAGAGCTGGGTAATTTTTTTATGGGAGTAATGACAGAATAGCGGAGCGATGCGATCGCGTCGCGCCTCAGCAGTAAAATGTCCTATAACCCAGACAAACACCATCGTCGCTCCATTCGTCTCAAGGGATATGATTATGGGCAAGCTGTTGTAAAAGGCGATGTTTGTTAGGAGAAATTGTCGATGGAGTAATACATCCAAATCTCCTATTCGGAGGATTTCGGCATAGAGTATCATGCTTGCTGTTCTTCCAAAACGATCGCATTCCATCACGAATCAAATTGCGATCGCATCCATTAAAAAAGGGTGAGCATTTGCCCACCCTTGTAACTCTAAGCTAAAGCAACAGCAGGTTCAGGCCAACGACCTACCGCTTTGCCAATTACAGACATTTCTAGCATCAGGCGGTCGAAACGCTCTGGTGTCAGAGATTGAGGACCGTCAGAAAGGGCTTTCTTCGGGTTGGGGTGGACTTCAATCATCAACGAGTCAGCACCAGCAGCGATAGATGCCATCGCCATCGCAGGCACATATTCAGACTTACCAGTACCGTGACTGGGGTCAATCATAATCGGTAGGTGAGTCAAAGTTCTCAGAACTGGAATTGCCGATAAATCCAGCGTATTCCGCGCATATTGACGGTCAAAGGTGCGGATACCGCGTTCGCACAAAATCACGTTCGGGTTGCCAGCAGCCATAATATATTCCGCCGCCATCAACCAATCTTCAATCGTCGCCGCCATTCCCCGCTTCAGCAGCACAGGCTTTTCCTGCGCCCCTACTTTCTTCAACAGGGAGAAATTTTGCATATTTCTGGCACCGATTTGGATCACGTCGGCAAATTCTGCCACCACATCCAATTCAGGACTATCCATCAGTTCCGTAATAATGCCCAAGCCTGTCGCTTCCCGCGCCGCCGCTAGCAAATTCAAGGCACTTTCACCGTGTCCTTGGAAAGCATAGGGCGAAGTCCGAGGCTTATAGGCACCGCCGCGCAAAAACTGCGCTCCCGCCGCCTTAACTCGACGTGCGGTTTCAATAATCATTTCTTCGTTTTCGACCGAACAAGGGCCAGCCACAACCACTAAAGGATGGTGTTCGCCAAAAGTGACATTACCGTTAGGCGTTGATACCACAACGTCACTAGCTTCACCGTGACGATAATCGCGGCTTGCCCGTTTAAAGGGCTGCTCAACTCGCAGAACCTGTTCAACCCAAGGGCTAATTTCTTGCATCTGGAGGGGATCTAAGTCAGCCGTCTCACCAACCAGACCTAATACCACCTTGTGCTTCCCAACTATTTTTTCTGGTGTCAGTCCCCAAGTACCGAGTTCGGCGCTAACGCGCTCAATCTCAACCTCTGGAGTGCCAGCTTTCATGACTACAATCATTTTTCCAAATCCATAATTCGGTTGTTTATCTGCCGAATATCTCCTTTTTCAAAAGTCACCAGAGATAATACTTCTCTAGCTTTGCCTAGATAGACCGCCGAGTTTATCTCTCCAGCAAAAAATGAAAATAGCCTGGGGTTCAAACCCCAGGAAAGAGCGAGACCGATGGCAATCGTTCTCTAAACAACTTATAAGTAAAACTCACCTTTGAACTGCTGGTATTTGCGCGGGATTTATGAATCCTTTTGCCCAGCAGAGCGCCATGCTGCTGTCATCCGTCCCCAGTTCGTGGTGAACTCGTTCCAGCCGATTTTACTACCCGGTCTCTCTTCGTCCCAGGAGGCTGAGAGAACCCCGTAACTTAATCCCAGAACGCCCAACCCAAAGAAGCCCATACTCACAAGTACAACTGCGGCGTTGGGCAACTTGAAGCAGTGCTGGCTAACCACGACATAACTGACAATAAAAGTCAAAATGCCTAAAGCGCTAGGAATCCCACAAAAAAGAGCCATCCGGCGAGCCATGCGTTTGCTCACCACCTCTGGGACTGCCGAAGATTCGAGCTTTCTTGGAGAAGGCGCTTGACCTTCCGCTTTGGCAGTGCTTGGGGCTGTTGGTTGGTTTTTCGCTGGTTTTTTGCGATTCTTCTTAGCGGGTTCAAACGGTAAGCGATTCCGTTGGGATTCTTCTGAAGACATAAGTTTATCGGCGGTTTAACCGCGAATACCCAGGCGACCAATCAAGGCTTGATAGCGGGGTCTATCTTCCTTTTGCAGGTAAGACAGGAGACGCTTTCTGGTACCAATCATTGTCAACAAACCTCGCCGGGAAGCATGATCCTTCTTGTTGGCTTTGAGGTGAGTGCTGAGACGATTGATGCGTTCTGTCAGCATCGCAATTTGGAGATCCGTCGAGCCAGTATCAGTTTCGTGAACCTGATACTCCGTCATAATTTCGTGTTTACGCTGTTGCGGCAGAGTCATGGATAAAGTCTATTTTTAGAATGCAGCAATCTCTCATATTATCATCTGATTTGGAAATCGGTGATGGAGAATCGGGAATTGCGAATCAATTGGGAATTTCCGATGTCTCTGCCTGTGTCTGTATCTGTGCGCCAGACGCGATATAGGTTGTTTCTACAAGTTGCTTTGCGACTTTGTTTGCGGCTCGACGTTCATCTAACCAGCGTTGCAAAATCAAAGCTGCCGCCTTGCGGTCAATTAGAGGTTTATTTTGGGAGAGCGATCGCCTTTCTGTTTTCAGCAGTTCCTCTGCCTCATAAGACGTGAGCCGCTCATCCATATATTCCAGCGGTAACTGGAGAGCCGCTGCCACTCTTGTCGCAAATTTCTGCACCTGCTGCGCCTGAAATCCTAGGGTTCCATCCATCGCATAGGGTAAGCCGACGACCAGAACTTGCACTTGTCGCTCCTCAACCAGGCGTCGCAGTTGCTCCATATCCCGCTCAAAGGAAGTGCGTTCGATCGTAGCGATTCCGGTGGCAATCAATCCAGTGCCATCGCAACCAGCTACCCCAACCCGCTTTTTACCGACATCCAAACCCAGTGCCGAGATTCTCTCCATTCTCTTCTCCCCGCTCTGTGCGGCTAGCTTTCGTGGCATCAAGGGATTGGGAATTTAGCACGATTCCCCCTTTTGGAGGCAACGCTACAGAGGACGATAAATCCTTCTGCGGTTCTACCTGCGGCTTCTTATGCTTTGACTTCAGCCAAGACATCCGCCCCGGTACTGCTTTGCGAGCGGGTTGGAGACCCTGAAGCATTTCCGCCAACTGTAGCCCTTCTAGGGAAATGGGCTTTGCCTCCCGTAGCTTGTGCCACACAGAACGAGACATCAGGAGCGAGTGGGAAATTCGTTCTGCCCCCAATTGTTCCAAATATTCTTCTCGTTCTGGCTGATAGTCGGCTGAAGCCAGTTGTAAGGACTGGGAAGGGTAATCCTTAGCCATCCGAGCCATTTGGGAAAGTAGCTCCGGATATAACCAAGTGTAGGCTGGGTGTACGGTCAACTCAGCGACATGGGGTTGGGAGCCATCGCGGGACAGAAAAATTTGAAAATAGCCAATTGCTGCCTTGCGCTGCGGTTCAAATACGTAACCACTAACGCTAACTGTCTTGCCAATCCATTGCTTCAAGCTGGTGAGAAACCCGCCAGCGAAGCTAGTTTTGAAGTCATGGATGTGACGGTCATAAACTTGGCGTAGCAGCGGCGGCATTGACACCGTATCGAGTTGGTAGAGTAACTGGGCATCAGCATTGCTGACTGGGAGAAGATTGGGTAAATCCGGTTCGCGCTCTTGCAGTGACGAAAGCAGCTCTGGATCGATCGCCCAATAAGTCAGCTGAGCCAAAGGTTGAAACCCATTCTGGCGGTAGAGAGCCAGTGTTGCTTTGTTGTTAACATTGACTTCCAACACCCAGGTACGCGCTTCCAAGATTGACTCGAAGCAATAACGTAAAAGCTGCGAGCCAACTTCCGCCGGTACCCCTGTCTCCAAAACTACCTGCTCAACCCGCCAAGTGCTGCGCGTGCGGTTGAACGGTGAAACCTGGATCGTACCGCGAACTTGGTTATCCTGCTCCGCGACATAAACGCAAAAAGTGTGCTGACAAGGATTGGGAAACCAGCTCAAGAACTTCAGCGGGCCAAACCAGGGTCGAATTTGATGAACTTTTCTACCCAGATTGTCCGTTGAGTAAATTTGGTCTCCTGCGTCAAAATCTTCTGCGGCTAGCCGTTCCAGCGCATCTAGATCGCGGTATTGAACGGGACGGATCGCAATTTTGGTTTCTTTAGGCAGAAATGAAGTCATGTTAAGTACATGCGCCATGAAGCCGATAGGGTCGAGCGAGCTGCTCTTGGAGAGCAAGCCCAGCTTAAAAACGCAACCAATAGGTTTTTAGTGAAAAAGCCTTTTAAGTGTTGCTGCCAATATCTTAACTGCTTTCCCCTACTGACCGCCGACCAGGAAGAGCCAAAAGCCGACTGGCGAAGAATTTATTTAATTGTCGTTTTTTTCTTTCTAAGTCCTTCTCTGGAAGTCTGGAGTCCAGCAGCAGCCTTGAACTTCGGAATATTCCAAAGGTTGATCGAGGTCGCTGTGCTAACGGGTGAATTGGACTTCTGACACGAGATTGGGAGACTTCCAACTAAATTTGGACTCTTAAGCCACGACTAACGACGACAGCCGCACAAGCATGGGGTTATTTGACAAACATTTGTAAACTACTATTAAGAACATACAGAAGTAAGAATTCTGCAATGAAGCAACTTGTCACTGTCGAGCGTTTCTGCCTGATTGGTCATATTGTAACGATGGTTTTTGGACTGGCGGGGCTGGTGCTGGTCGTACCCCATCCTGAAATAATTATGAGTTTAGGGGAGACTGGGCAGACTGCATTCCAGTGGAGTATGGCTTGGGGTGGAGTGGTGAATATCGTCTTGGGAACGGTCGCCGTTGCCATTTATGCCTATAGAAAGTTAGGACTGTGGCACTGGCTGACTTTCATGTTGCCTGCGGTGTGCCTGTCCTTGGGAAGCGAATTGCTGGGAACCAGTACAGGCTTTCCATTTGGGGACTACAGCTACCTGAACGGCTTGGGGTATAAGATTGGTGGACTGGTACCTTTTACCATTCCCTTGTCCTGGTTTTATATGGGATTGGTTTCTTATTTAATTGCCTGCGCGGGTCTAAAAACTCGGCAAAATCCGAGCTTGGTTCGCTATGTAGGTGCGATCGCTGTAGCTGCTATGATGTTCACCTCTTGGGACTTTGCGCTGGAGCCAGCGATGAGTCAAACAATGGTACCTTTTTGGTATTGGGAACAGCCAGGAGCCTTCTTTGGCACACCTTACGGAAACTATGCCGGTTGGTTTGGCACTAGCTCGCTCTTTATCGGTGTGGGAGGAATATTGTGGAGAAAGACGCCAATTTTATTGGATCGTTCTGGGCTAGGTTTCCCGCTCATCATCTATCTAAGTAACTTTGGTTATGCAGCCGGATTGAGCTTGGCAGCTGGGTATTGGATACCCGTCTCCTTGGGCGTTCTGGTCGGTGTCATTCCAACTTTGACCCTCTGGCAAATGGCACAACCCGCAGAGATTCGCGAATCCACAACGGAAACTCCTGCGAGTTTGAAGCCAGAAATTCCAGTGACTCAAGTCAAAGTGGCGGTGAAGTGAACGTCGATTGGTTAACACTCCAGAGCGCACTATCGCTACTGCTGCTACTCGTTCAGGCACCAGCAGTAGCGATCCTGCTCTCGCGTCTATTGAAAGGGCCGTCTCGGCGATCGCCCGTTCAACCCGATACTGCCACGCCCGAACTCTTAGGTGCTGTCAGTGTCGTGGTTCCGACTTTAAATGAAGCGGAGCGAATTAGCCCAGCGCTGGCTGGGCTAACCCGCCAAAGCTACGAAGTCCGTGAAATTATCGTTGTTGATAGTCGTTCCCGGGATGGAACTCCAGAGTTAGTTAAAGCGGCACAGCAGCAAGATCCCCGGTTTCGCTTAATGACGGACGATCCTTTACCGCCTAGCTGGGTGGGGCGTCCTTGGGCTTTACATACCGGATTTTTGCACAGTAGCGAACAGAGCGAGTGGATTTTGGGAATGGATGCCGATACTCAGGCGATTCCCGGTTTAGTTGCCGGTTTGCTCAGGACAGCGAAAGAAGAGGGTTATGACCTGATTTCCCTGTCGCCGCAGTTTATCTTGAAATATCCAGGCGAGTGGTGGCTGCAACCAGCACTCTTGATGACCCTGCTTTACCGATTCGATCCGGCGGGTACAAATACTCAAGATCCGGAGCGGGTGATGGCGAACGGTCAGTGTTTCCTGTGCCGTCGCTCTGTTTTGGAGGCTGTAGGGGGTTATACCAGCGCCCGGAGTTCTTTTTGCGACGATGTGACCCTTGCCCGCAATATTGCCTCCCGTGGGTTCAAGGTGGGCTTTCTGGATGGAGCCAAGGTTTTGAAGGTGCGGATGTATGAGGGGGCAGCCGAAACTTGGAAAGAGTGGGGGCGATCGCTTGACCTAAAAGACGCTGCTTCCAGGGGTCAGATATGGGGGGACTTGTGGCTGCTATTCGCCGTTCAGGGTTTACCTCTACCCGCGTCCTTGGTTTTACTCAGCTGGCTGGTGATGGGAACTTCGACACTCCCAGTGGTGGCTACTGTCGGGTTAAATTTATTTCTGCTATTGATTCGGTTTGCATTGCTACTCGCGATCGCGCCGTCTTATGAAAGCAAAGTACAATCCCCCGGCTTTCGGGGATCGGAAACAGGTAAACGGGAAAGGAACTTTGACTTTTTACTTTTACCTGTTTACTTTTATCTTTCCCCTCTGGCAGATCCTTTCGCCGTGCTGCGGATTTTTCTGTCTGCTATCCGTACTCCTAAGCAGTGGCGCGGTCGGAGTTATGGATAGTTTTGAGTTTTCAAGCAAACGGGGAATGAGAGCGATGAGTTTTGGATTTTGAGTTATCAGAGAGTTCTTTAATTCAAAACTCAAAACTTTTTCCCAATTCCCCAAAACTAAAACTCGTTTAAGAATCGAAATTACTGTTGACGGCATCTACCCGTTCTAGCTGCCAAAGAATTTGATTGCCCTCACGGCGAACCCGCGACACAATCCAGTTACGCCACCCCCAGTGGTCTCCGCGACTGGTGACAGCGCTGGCATTGACATCCATCAAGTCAGCTAATTCAGAGCTAGTAATTAGGTAGCCTTTAGCAGCAATTTCGTCAGCCACGTGGAGAGTTTCTATCAGATTACGCAGCTGGGCGACTCTCACCTCACGGGGCAGATTGTCCTGAGAATCAAGAGCAGATGGAGTAGTAGAATCTACCATGACTAGGCCGAGGTTAGGAGGGTCAGAAGATAAGTCACTCGATTGTATCGTTTTGTTATCAATAGAATTAGTGGCGCGTGAAACAATTGACTCTTCTGCTATGGGTTGTTGCAGCGAAGGAGTCTTCCCCGTCGCAAAAGCCCGCGCGATCGCATCGCAGCGCTCATTCCCCTCATTTCCTGCGTGACCCCGGACATACCGCCACTCGATCCGGGGAAGATTGAGTTCATCGAGTATTTCCCAGAGATCTTGGTTGAGGACGGGTTTCCCTTCTGCTGTCTTCCAACCCTTCTTTTTCCAACCTTTCACCCATTTGGTAACACCGTTTTTCAGGTATTCACTATCGGTGTAGAGGGTGATGGGTTCTTGTTGTCCGAGGCCGTTCACGAGTTTCAATGCGCCGATTGCGGCTTGCATTTCCATTCGATTATTAGTGGTTGCCGGATCGGCGTCGCCCATTTCATAGACCGAACCATCGGTGAAATAGACAACAACACCCCAGCCTCCAGGACCTGGGTTGCCGACGCAGGCACCATCGGTATAGATACTTTGGATTGTCCGAGTCAAGGGCATGAAAGTGGTTTTGCGAGGTTGAATGGTTATTGTACAAAAAACGGGCAGCCCCAAGCGAGGAAAAGCTGCCCTGTCAGATTATTCAGGATTCTTCAGAGGGTTGTCCTAAAGATTGCTGGAGTTGCAGAAGGTCTTGCAAAATCTCTTGATGCAACTCTGGAAAATCGGCTTCGGGGAGGCTTGATAGCACCTGTTCGTACTCGATTATGGCTTTTTGGCGCAACGGATTGGGTTCTGGATTCACTTGCGATCGCTCATAGTAAGCATTGCCGATTGCCTGATGCAATCTACCCCAACCTTCTGGGTGAGTGTCTTGAGAAACGTACTTCAACCCTTCCTCATAGCTTGCCAATTGCCCTTCATCGCCGCGCTGGTTCAAGGCGGGATTATTTTGAGCGACCTTACTTAAGGAACTCAGTAGGGGGTCCAAACTCGCTGAAAGAAGCGCCGACTTGCCGCGACCGATCCAGGAGTCCCAGTCATCCAGTTTGAGTTGCAAAGCTTGGTCGTAGCTGGCGATCGCTTCCTCATATCGAGCTAAGCGGTGTAGGGTCTCGCCTCTTACCATCCAGACTTCTGAATAGTTGGGTTGGAGTTGCAGAACCCGGTCAAAACTCGCCAGCGCTTCCTCATAGCGGTTCAAGTTTTCTAGCGCTAATCCCCGATTGTAGAAGGCTTCTGGGTCGTTTGCTTTAATTTCTACTGCCTTGTCAAAGCTAGCGATCGCTTCTTCTAAACGGTCTAAGTCCTGGAAAGTATTGCCTTGGTTGTTCCAAGCTTCGTAAAAGTCGGGTTTAATTTCTATCGCCCTGCTAAAGCTGGCGATCGCATCTTGCAGATGTCCTAAATTTTTCTGCATCACGCCTCGGTTGTTCCAGGCGATATAGTTATCTGGGCTAATCGCCAAGCAACGATCGTAGCTAGCGATCGCATCTGACAATTCTCCAGCACTGGCTTGCTGATTGCCTTGATTAAACCAAGCTTCGGCTTCCTCTGCACTCGATGGATTTTCTGCTTCCTCGGCACTGGATGGATTTGCCGCATTGAATTGATTCATCAATGCTTGCACAATGACTTGTGGATCGGTCGTCTCAATTTGCAGTTGCTCGGAAATTTGCTGAAGTAAACCGCTATCCTGCTGCAACATTACCAACAACTCATCCAGGGTGACTGTTTTGAGTTCTCCGCCTTCCTCCCCTTCCTCACTAACTGCGGGGACTTCCTCCTCCGGCGTGTCGAACTCCTCGTATTCATAGATAGAAGAGACGGGTGGGGGGTTTACTGCTCGTGCCGGAGCGTTTCTCGTCAGCAGTTGCATCCCAATATCATAAGAAACTTCCCCGATTTCTCCGCAGCCCACCTGACCGAGCTGTACCATTCGTGCCGCTAACTCATTATTAGGGGCGGGTGAAGCCAATAATCTTTCCCCAAAGCGGTTCAGCCACCCCACCCAGAGGGATGATTGACCGCGATCGCCCAGAGATTCAAAAAACCGTAAAACCCGGTCTTGCTGCCAGCCATGTGCGACACCTTCGAGCAGTTGGCTGTACAAAAATTCATAATCTGTATCCGTCAGGGGTTTAGGGGGTTCCGAGCGAACCGAGGCGGGTGTTGGGTTTCGCCTGCCGCCCGTTCCAAATAAACGCTGAAACCACCTTACCAGCGATCGCCATAGTTGCTTGAGCATTTGCTAGAGTCCCCCCGCCCTTACTTTCTCAGATTTTATCTAACGGGCTTGAACAGTTTACTGGCTATTATGAGCTTTTGATCGGTTAACCGTAATGTTTGCTTTCCAGAAAACCACACCAATTCTCTAAAGACAACCAGAAGGCGATCGCATCCGGTTCGACTAGAGCAACACGTTACACTTTTATCGACACCTCTGTCGCTTATCTGTCTGACGAAACCCTGCCGTGACCTACGAACCCCTACATCACAAGTATCGCCCTCAGACGTTCGCGGATTTGGTGGGACAAGAAGCGATCGCCCACACACTCCGCAACGCCATCCGTACCGAACGGATTGCCCCCGCTTATTTATTCACGGGTTCCAGAGGAACGGGCAAAACCTCCAGCGCCCGGATTCTGGCAAAGTCGCTGAACTGTCTTCAGAATAGTCAGCCGACAGAACAACCTTGTGGTGTTTGTCCTGTTTGCCAAGGAATCGCCAAAGGTTCAGCGCTGGATGTAATTGAAATCGACGCCGCTAGCAACACCGGCGTGGACAATATCCGGGAGATCATCGAACGCGCCCAATATGCCCCCGTTCAGTGCCGCTACAAAGTGTATGTGATTGACGAAGTTCATAGTCTCAGTTCAGCTGCGTTCAATGCCTTGCTGAAGACGCTAGAGGAGCCACCCAAGCACGTTGTCTTTGTCCTGGCGACCACCGATCCGCAGCGGGTGTTACCGACAATTATTTCTCGCTGTCAACGCTTTGATTTTCGCCGCATTCCCTTAGAGGCGATGGTGGAGCATCTGGGAAAAATTGCCCAGTTGGAAAATATCAACATTACTTCCGAGGCGATTACCTTGGTGTCTCAAGTGGCTCAGGGAGGCTTGCGGGATGCGGAAAGCCTGCTCGACCAGCTCAGCCTATTATCCGGTCAAGTGACGGTAGAGGCGGTCTGGGATTTAGTGGGAGCGGTGCCAGAACGAGATTTAATGGAGTTGTTGAAGGCGATCGCTCATTCCGATCCCGAAGCAGTTCTGGAAAAAGGTCGTCACCTCATGGACAGAGGCAGAGAACCGCTGATTGTCCTCCAAAATCTTGCCAGTTTCTACCGCGATTTACTGATCGCCAAAACTGCCCCCAAACGCCCGGATTTGGTAGCCGTGACCGCGCCTACCTGGACTCAGTTGTGCGAATTTGAGGATCTGGACATCCCGACAATTTTGCAGGGGCAAAAGCACCTTAAGGACAGCGAAGTTCAAATTAGAAATACGACTCAGCCGCGCCTGTGGTTAGAAGTGACGCTGTTAGGCTTGTTGCCATTAGCCAATAGCGGTCAGCAGACCCAGGGAGCGGGTAGTGTGAATCTGAGTCGCCCGCGTGTCGAGCCGCAAGAGGCAAGAGTCGATCGGGCATCCACACCCAACACTCAACACTCAACCCCTGCCCAACCCGCTAAGCCAGTCATTGAACCCGTTCTCCCTAGCGTTCCGCAGATTCAGCAGGAAGCGCCACCAAAGACGCCCTCCGCGGCGGCACCACCACCAGAACCGAGAGAATCGACCGAACCTCATGCGCCAGTTTCTCAGCCGGAAGAGGCTACGGATCGAAGTGTCGAACTCGATCGAGTTTGGCAACAGGTGATTAATCACGTCCAGCTATTTGGGACGCAAGAATTTTTGCGTCAACGATGTCGCTTACTAAACTTTAATGGTCGGGAAGCCATCCTGAGTGTCAGTTCAACGGGTTTGTTAAAGTTAGCCCAGACAAAATTGCCAGATGTGGAAGCAGCTTTTTCAAAAACCTTTCAATCTAAGGTAAAAGTCAGCTTTCAAGTTAGCGGGGGGGCTGAGGTGAAGTCTCATCCTGCCTCAAAACCGCCAAACGCTGAAAGGTCTGATTCTTTAGGAACATTGCCCAGTAAAAATTCCGTAGGAGCGATCGCATCTGGGATACCGACTCCTCAAGCACCGCCCGTACAGCCTTCTGGGGAAGGCAAGACAGGGAATGGCGCTAGTAACGATTTAGCACCCCCTTCAACCAGCCCGCCGCCGTCAAAGATGCCACCGCAGGCGAAGCATGAGGTGAAGAACGGCAGTTCTACAGCTTCACGAACTCCAGCCGCTACTGCCCAACCACCCGCACCGCCCGATTTAGAGTGGGACGATGAAGTCGCGATCGCTGCCAAACGCCTCGCGGACTTTTTTAAAGGGGAAATTGTCAAGCTGGCTGATGAGCGAGAGGAAAATCTGGAGACTTTAGATTTACCGTCTCTTTCCGAGATGCCGACGCGCTTGCCACTCGAAGAGATGATTCATTCTGCCGACGAGCTACTCAATGAGTGGCAAGAAGATGATGATGTAGGGTTTTAGAGTAAGAACACGGCAGTGCTGCGTCCTATTTAAAAAAAGGGACACGGCAGTACCGTGTCCCTTTTTTTTAAACTCAAAACTTAAAACTCAAAACTTTCCTCGCTATTGCCTTGATGCACCGTTTTAATCCATTTCAGCCGCTTCGGTCGCACGGACATCCGGGCGGTAGTAGCCGCGATGATTACCATCCAGTGCAACATATAAAGGACACCCCGTAAGGTTTGCAACAGGGTGACGAAAAAGACCGATGCAGTCAATTTCTCTTCTTTATGGGTGCGGCGCAGACCGACGAACATCCCCATCAGAAACAGAATGAACGTCATTCCGGTGATGGGGCTGAGAATCGGCAGACGATTCCGCGCGATCGCCATTAGGCAGTCGGGCACGGCAGCGGCGGGGAGAATATACTGGGTGAGCAAAAACGAGAACGCATCAATGCTTTTGAGGGTGCCCATCCGGTTTGACACCAGGAGACGCCAGTAGTCCAGATAGCGCTGGAATCCCCCTTCTGCCCATCGATTGCGCTGATGCCACAGTGCCCTAGCACTGGTGACGCCTTCCTCATATACGGGGGGAAAGATCAGAAATTCGATATCCCACCGATCCAGGTGTAAGCGGATCGTTAAATCCAAGTCGTCCGTGATGGTTTCCTCATTCCACCCACCGCAATGCTCCAAGGCAGCTCTGCGGACAAATTGACCGTTGCCTCGAAGTTCCCCGATGCCGCCAATGGCAATGCGCTGCTCCTGGAAATAGGAGTCCAGTGCCATTTCTGCCATCTGACCGCGAGTCCAGAAATTCAACGATGGGTTTGCGATCGCTTTTCGCATCTGCACGGCTCCCACCTGTTGCCGCTCAAAACTTGGGCAAACCCGACGCAGCATATCTGGTGGCACTTGGGCGTCGGCATCAAATACCCCGACAATTTCTCCTCGCGTCAGGGACAACACTTGATTCAGCGCTCCCGATTTGCCGCCAACCCCATTCGCACCTCGGCGCAGGACTTTTAACTGGCGATATTCCTTCGCCAGATGCTCTAACACGAGGGGGGTTCGATCGGTGCTGTGGTCGTCAATCACCCAAACTTCATACCGATCTACTGGGTAGTCCTGATTACACAGCATTTTCACCAGGTTGCCAATAACAGCTTCCTCATTTTTAGCTGCCACCAGTAGGGAAACAGAAGGCCATTGGTCTTTTGTTGCTTCCGACAACGGCGCTGGGACTGGTCGGGGTCGCGCGAATACGACGCGGAACGCTTGAATCACCAACAGTCCGGTCAGTCCTAGGACTAACCACGAACCCCAAACAAACAGATGTAGGGCAATGATGCTGCCCCAAATCACCGTTAAGGCGAACGCCGCTTTGCGTCGGCGTCCTGCCAGTCCCTGAAAAAAGTCGCTCTCAAATTCTTCTGTAGAAACTTCATTGATTGCGTCTCTACATTCAGACAACAGAGAATCGAGCGGTTCAAGCTCGTTGTAAGAATCTTTTTCGGGCCAGGAATTCTCCGGCATAGGTTACTTGATTCAACCACCAATACTTATCTACACCCATAAAGAAGCTGGGGATCAGGTAACACCATACCGTACATCCTTCGCACACGGACAGCTTGCCCTGAGATTGGCGGTAGGATTCTACTTCCTCTGACTGGCGATAGAGGTCGTAAAGCTTACCGTTAATGGGAACGCCGGTTTGGGCAAAGTGATAGCAAGGTAGGAGTAGCTTGTCGTCGGGAGAAATCGCAATTACTGCATCTACCGCTTTACAGCGGGGATTTTTCGTATCATTCCCCCCAGCTTCAATGAACGCCAGTGCAGCCTTATTGTATCCGACATTCTTATATTTCTTGGCGGCGGCTTGAATTGCTGCCACCATGTCTGGGGTGGGATTCTTGTTGGAATTGTAGTGGTCGTGGGCGGTGAAAGCTGGGTTGAGCCATACCCTGACGCCTAGGCGCAGACCGAGTTCTGCGACTTCGTTAATGTGCTGATAATTTTGGGCGGTGACGGTGTGGTTGAGAACGGGTTGTTCGCCGAGTTCTTGTGCTAGAGCAACCGACTCAACCAGGGTGTCAAAAATTTTCACTCCCCGCGAATGGTCGTGGGTTTCAGCATCTGCACCATCTAGCGAGAAATTCAAGAAGTCAACTAATCCTTGAATTTCTTTGGCTTTTTTCGGGTAAAGAATTGTATTCGTCGTCATGCTGGTCCAGAATCCCTGCTTTTTGGCTTCAGCGTAAATCTGACCAACATCTGCACGTAGCAGGGGTTCGCCACCCGTAAAGTCTATATACTTCAGACCCAACCGGCGCAAGTCCTTTAAGTTGTGTTGAATCGTGGCAAAGTCAGCTTCTTGGGGTGGCTCTAATGCCCAGATGTTACAAAAATGACATCGGGCGTTGCAGCGATAAGTTAAGTAGTAATTAGCAACTAAAGGAGGCATAGATTTCTCGCGTGAATAATTCCCTAACTTTATTCAGTCAGCGTAAACTAATCGGCAACAGATAGGAAGTTTTACTCAGGAATCGGGGAAAAGGGGAAAAAAATTCGCTACAAAGGGAAAAAAGGGGAAGGAAAACGAAAATTTCTCTACTACTCTTTCCTGCTCTTTCTCCCTCCCACATAGTCCTTAATTCCTTTAATGAATGAATTTATCCTGGGGAGGACGCGGGAACCTGTATATTAAGGTAGAATCACCATTAGCTCCACCGTCCAAGGCTAGAACTCTAAGCTATTGTGTTCCCAATCGGCTGTCAGAGCGCAGAAAATTAGGGACAACGCCCTACTGCCAGTCAGACGGAAATTGAGGAAGATTTAAGACAATGTCAATTGACCAACTTCAGCCTGCAAACCAAGGGGATGTCAGTGTCTACATGCCCTACTACCAGGGCAATAAGCGGAATATGTTGCCCTTGGCAATTAGCCTGTATCAAAAAGGGTCTTTAGAAGGGAATCGCAAAATAGAAGGCGGCGATAGCATTCCTTTTGTTGCCACCTGGTATGTGTCTAGGCTCCCATTGGATTTGACCCGTTGTCGGTTGCAGTTTGATGGAAATGCGGAACTGAGTTACGAAGTGATGATGGCAAATTCAGAGTTAGTCGATTTTTTAATCGATGTAATTATGAATTTCAAGCGCACTCGCACAATCGACTTTTCCCACGCGTTCTATCGTAAGCTGCTACGAGCAGATGGTTGAACACTGTAGAAATGAGGAGTGAGGGTGTGCCAAAAGCGGCTAAATATTTGCTTATCGGGTCAACAGAAGCTTACAGTGGCAAGTCAGCAACGATCTTGGGGATTGCCCATCAGCTGAAAGAAAAGGGGCTGGATATCGCCTATGGGAAACCGCTGGGCACCTGTTTAAGTGAATCGCAAACAGATGCGATGGAGGAGGATGTCCGGTTACTCGCTCAGGTATTGAAATTACCAGAAAATCGAATCAGACCGACTCTGCTGTCTCTGGATGAAGAGACGATTCAAAGACGCCTTTCTGGAGAAGACCAGACGGATTACCGTCTGTCTCTGGAGCAGTATCGACGGGTGCCTGGTGCCCCAATGGTTTTATTAGAAGGGCCAGGAACTTTGGAAGAAGGCAGCTTATTCGACTTGTCTCTGGGACAGGTTGCTGAGGCGGTTGATGCGGCTGTTTTACTGGTGGCTCGTTTTCACTCGGTTCTATTGGTGGATGCGCTGTTGTCAGCCAAAAAGCGGCTGGGCGATCGCTTAACGGGTGTTTTGATAAACGATATTCCCGCAGCTAATCTGGAAGCCGCTGAGACGCTCGTACGACCTTTTCTAGAGCGGCAGGGGATTCCTGTGTTGGGAATGTTGCCAAGAAGCGAGTTGCTGCGGAGTGTCAGCGTTCGGGAACTGGTCAGCCAGTTGAAAGCAGAAGTTCTGTGCCGTCCAGATCGGCTGGATTTAATGGTACAAAGCTTGACAATTGGCGCAATGAATGTAAATTCTGCGCTGAAGTATTTCCGTAAGGGAACGAACATGGCGGTGGTGACGGGAGGCGATCGCACGGATATCCAGCTAGCCGCCTTGGAAACTTCTACTCAGTGCCTGATCTTGACTGGACAATTGCCGCCACAACATTTTATCCTCAGCCGCGCTGAAGATTTAGAGATTCCGATTTTGTCGGTTGACCTGGATACGCTGACGACTGTAGGAATTATTGACCGTGCCTTTGGTCAAGTGCGGCTCCACGAACCGATTAAGGTCGAGTGCGTTCGCCAGATGATGGCTGAAAACTTCGATATTGAGCGGTTAATGGCGACTTTGGGTTTAGAACCGGCGGTTACGGTGCAGTAAGCGAGTCCGAAGCGTAGTGAATGTTGAGTTCTGAGTTAGGAATCCCTTTCATTCAAAACTCAAAATTCAAAACTTTCAAGAGCGACCAATGACCAAAGTTATCATCTTCGGCAGCATTAACATGGATCTCGTGGCGCGATCGCCTCGATTGCCAGTTGCTGGTGAAACGCTGCGGGGTCATGACTTTTTTACCGCTGCGGGTGGAAAAGGGGCGAATCAAGCGGTAGCAGTGGCGCGGCTGGGGATTCCGACTCAGCTCGTTGGGCGTCTGGGTGCCGACAATTTTGGACGCGAACTCCTCGCCAATCTTCAAGCGTCTGGTGTCGAGACTGGGGCTGTCTTGGTGGATGAGGCGGCTCATTCTGGCGTCGCAGCGATCGCTGTGGGTGGGAGGGGAGAAAATCACATTATCATCGTCCCCGGTGCCAATGGGCGCGTGAACCAGGAGGATGTCGGACGCCTTAGCGATTTGTTACCCGGTGCTGCTGCATTGCTCCTTCAATTCGAGATTCCGATGCCAGCCGTTGTAGCCGCGGCTAGGGCAGCCCGACAAGCCGGTGTCCAGGTGATTCTCGATCCCGCACCTGCTATCGAGATGGGAGATTTTGCGTCTGTTTTATATCCGTTGGTTGACATTATCACCCCCAACGAAATTGAGGCGGGGCAATTGGTGGGTTTTGCGGTGGATGGGCAAGAAACCGCTGCCAAAGCAGCCGCAGCTTTACGTCAACAGGGCGTCGGTACTGCAATTGTGAAACTAGGCGATCGCGGTGTCTTCTGTGCCACACCGGAGGAAACATTCTTCGTCCCCGCTTTTCCCGTTCAGACAGTTGATACTGTTGCGGCTGGGGATGCGTTTAATGGGGGATTGGCAGCAGCTTTGGCTTCTGGGCGTCCTCTGCGGGAGGCAGTAGTCTGGGGTGCTGCCACTGGTGCGATTTCGGCAACTATTGCCGGTGCCCAGCCTTCTTTGCCCGATAGAGAGACGTTCGACACATTTCTCAGAGAACGAGGGATTCTATCTCTAAGTGGAACAGGGGAATAGAATAACTAGATTTTTATGAGAAATGGCGTATTTGGTAACAAGAATTCCACCTTTTCAAGGTATACTTAAAAAATGGAAATCTATCTCAAATAAATATTAAAGCTTAGTTCTTCCTTATCAAATTTATTATATCAAAAAAAATTAATAACTTCTAGTGGGTAAAACAAAAAAAATTCCCTGTAGAGTTAAATTTAGAAGTAATTTATTTGGAAATTACTTGCCAATATCCTCATTCCACAACTGGGGATTATTCTGGATGAAATCGCTCATTAACTGCTTGCAATCATCCAGGTTTAAATCAATCACTTCAACGCCGTGAGATTCCATGAATTCCTTGGCACCGGAGAAAGTTGCAGATTCACCGACGATGACTTTTTTAATCCCAAATTGGACAACAGCACCCGCACAGAGGTAACAAGGCATCAAGGTAGAATAAAGCGTTGTATCTTTGTAGCTGCCGATTCTGCCAGAATTGCGTAAGCAATCGATTTCTGCGTGGGTAACAGGGTCGTTGTCTTGGACGCGCTTATTATGTCCTCTCCCGACAATTTGCCCATCTTTAACTAGAACTGAACCAATGGGAATTCCCCCCTCGCTGAGCCCCTGTTTAGCTTCGGCGATCGCGTCTTTGATAAAGTCGTCCATAACAGTTTGATTGTCAACAATTTGGTTTGTTTTAGAATACTGCTTTTCTGTGCAAAAGGTTCGGTTTTCAACGCAAAGGTACGCGCAGAGGTACGCAAAGTTTAGACTTTCTTTGCGTACCTTGATTGGTGAGGATGGGGACTATGGGTTTAGTACGCCGGAATGTCCGGGGATGTCTCCTAGCGGTTCACAGCGTCCACCCAAGTATTTAGAGAGAAACTCTTCTGCGATCGCGTAAAAGTGCAATCGGTTTTCGGGACGGGCGAAACCGTGTCCTTCGTCCGTGTAAAGGGCATATTCTACAGGTTTATTTGCCTTTTGCATCGCCTCGACGATTTGTTCGCTTTCCGCCTGCTTCACCCGTGGATCGTTAGCACCTTGGGCGATTAGCAGTGGTTTGGTAATCCGGTCAACGAAAAATAAGGGCGATCGCGATTTGAGAAATTCTTCTTCCGTCTCCAAGTTGCCAACCCGATAGTAGAAGTTTGCCTTCAGCGGTTCCCAGTAGGGTGGGATACTTTGCATTAGCGTAATCAAGTTACTGGGACCCACGATATCTACACCGCAGGCAAACACATCCGGCGTGAAAGTTAATCCGACTAGGGTTGCGTAACCACCGTAGGAACCGCCCATGATAGCAATTTTTTGCGGGTCGGAGATGCCTTGCTGCACCAGCCAGTTGACGGCATCAATGAGATCGTCGTGCATCTTCCCTGCCCATTCCCGGTTGCCAGCGTTGACAAAGGCTTTGCCGTAGCCGGTGGAACCCCGGAAATTTACTTGCAGGACGGCATAACCCCGGTTCGCTAGCCACTGCGCTTGCGGGTCGTAACCCCAAGTATCTCGCGCCCAAGGGCCACCGTGAACCAACAACACGGTCGGTAAATTTTGGGCGGTGATTCCTACAGGTGTTGTCAGGTAGCCGTGAACCGTCAAGCCGTCTTGGGCTTGGTAGGAAATTGGTTGCATGGATGCCAGCGACAACCCTTCTAATACGGGTTTGTTGCTGAACAGGAGGGTGCTGGTCTTGGAATCTCGATTATAGGCGTAGTAGTAGACTGGGCCATCATCGGTGAGGAAAGCAACTAGCCAATTTTTGTCGGCAAGGTCGCGAGAAGAAATGCCGAATTCTCCGGGACGAATTTGGGCGATCGCTTCAAAATCTGCGGCGATACTTTGGTCAAGTACCTGCCATTCTTGTTTCTCTTTGTAGAAGGAAACTGCCTGGATAACTCGCGTAATCGGGTGAATGACGATACCGCCTAGATCGTATTGCGGATCTTCGGCAATGACTGTTTCTTCGCGAGTAGTGACATCGAAAGCAATCAGGCGACTGGCGTTGGCATCGTGACTGCCGCTGATATAAAGGGTTTTGCCATCTTCCGAGAAGCTAACGGCACCGCCTTCATCATCTGGTCCCCAGTGACGCAGCGTTTCCCAATCGCTTTGGGTTGTTTCCCGGAATAACAGGTCAGAACCCCCATCAGGAGTTGCTGCGGTAGCGGCACGTACCTGGAATTGGGCGTCCACTGTCCAGCTAACTACGTTGCCTGGGTTTTCGGCGTATAAGTCAACCGCACCGTTTGCCAGGTTAATGCGGTAAACATCAAACTTTTGTAAGTCCTTCAAGTTCATCCCCACCAACACTTGATCGGGAAACTTGGGGTCAAGATCCACTGGCTGTGCTTTCACCCCTTGGAATGGCGTTAAGTCGCGGACAATATTGGAGTGAATATTGACTGCATAGAGGTGAAAGTTTTCGTCGCCATCTGAGTCTTGCATATACATCAGCTGGTCGGCGTTATAAGTCCAGAAGAAAATCCGGATACCGCGCTTCTTATCGGCGGTGAGTTGGCGGTCGTCTTCCTGTCCGACTGTCCGCAACCACACCTGCAAGACATTCTTCTCGTCGGGGGCGATGTACGCCAGATACTTACCATCCGGTGAAAGTCGCGGACTGGTACGTTCTGGGTTGCCGAAAAGAATCTCACGGGGAATCAGCGGCGGTAGTTGGGTTGCCGATCGCTCAATGGTTGATTGCATTTTTACCTCTTACTACTCGATCTCCTTATTCTTACTTTGCTCATAGAACTCGCGAATCCCCCAGTATGGTTAACCGACCCGATAAAGCGCGATGGCGTTTCTTTTGCTGGGGAGAATGCGATCGCTTTGGCTGTGACGGAGCGAGGATGCGATCGTGTGCCGATACAAATTAGGATAGCCAAACAGTTGTCTTGACGACGCTTGTGGATTAAATGACATATCATACGACGTAATATATGATGTGTTATAATATTGGCACGCTGAGGAAGAATCAATGGCACGTTACTCCTTGAACTTACCAACTCAGTTAAAGCAAGATGCCGAAAAATATGCAGCTTCCCAAGGTGTTTCGCTAAATCAATTCATTTTGTGGGCTGTGGCAGAGAAGGTAGGGGCGCTAAGCCAGCAACTCGACGATCCGGCATTTCCTGAAATTACATACCGTCGCGGCGCTAGCGGTCAGCCAATGCCTTTTCTGCGCGGGACTGGCTTGCGCGTGCAGACAGTGGTAGTTGCTGCGAAACTTTGGGGTTTATCCCCGAAGGAAATTTCTGCTGAGTATGGGTTGAGTGAGGCTCAGGTGAAGCAGGCTCTAGCTTACTTTGGAGCGCACGCGGCGGAAATAGAGATGGCGATCGCATCTGAAGAAACTCTTGAAGCGGCAAATGTCTAAACCGCTGTTGCACCTTGATGCCGATACATCTATTAAAGCCCTACATCAAGCCTTAATTTCTCGCGGTCACGATGTCACCCGAACACCAACTGATTGGATGCCTTTAGATGCCAGCGATGAGGCTCAGTTATTAGGGGCTACGGCACAAGGACGGTGTATCTTTACCTTTAACATCCGCGATTTTTTGATTTTAGCCGAATACCCCCAACATGGCGGCATTATCCTGGCGGCTCAAAGCAGTTGGACACTCTCGGATTTAATTGCTGCTCTAGATCGCCTGCTGTCAGAGACACACGCATCTGAGTGGATCGGGCAAGTACGCTGGCTGAACCAGTGGCGAACATAAGCGCTCGCGCTTTGTATTCACGAAGAGTGCGATTTACTGGATTTAATTTGTTCGCTTCACACACGATGCCTGAAATGAACTGGGAGAATTTTGAGTATGATAAAATTACCATACCCAGAAGTCATACTAATGCAAAAAGTCACAATCTCTTTAGAAGATGACATCCTACGATTTGTAGATTTGCAGGCAAAAGGCAACCGCAGCGCCTATATTAACGAACTGCTGGCAGAACACCGCCGCCGTATTCTGGAAGCACAAATGATCACTGCCCTCCAACAGGATGCTAAAGATCCAGAGTACCAAGCTGAAATTGCAGCTTGGGATAGTGTCGCTGGGGATGGCATGAATGCCAGCGAGTAATTTAACTTATCGGCGGGGAGAAATCCGTTGGGTCACACTCGATCCAACCGTAGGGGCTGAGGCGCAAAAAACCCGCGCTTGCTTGATTGTGCAAAATGACATTATGAACCAATATGGGCTTCTGACAATTGTGATGCCGTTTCGACCGGGAAAGAAGGAAGCCCCCTACGTTGTAAATGTCAAAGCAACACCCTCCAATGGATTAGACCAAGACCATTTTATTGATGTCGGGCAAATTCGTGCTGTCGATCATCGTCGCGTTTTGGGTTTAGTGGGTGTGCTGGAGGAAGAATATTGGGAACAGATTCGCTTTAGTTTAAATGTGGTTTTGGGGTTTGCGATCTAAAGGTATCAAGGAATTAGAGAAAAAATTAGAAGAATGCGATCGCGCTCATTATGTTGGGAAGAATGCGATCGCGTTTATCATTTACTCGGCTTGCTGAATTGGATCGCCTATTGGTGGATGCCGCCCGATTGCTCGATCGGCGGCACGAATATTTATAACCCATTCGCGATTTAATCCTAATGCAACGACTGTAGCCCTGCCAGTGGGTGTTATACCAACGATTGAGAGTACATCAGCAGACCAAATGAAATGATCCTTCCAAATATCTTGTTTGGGGTTAAACAGTAGAACTTGTAGATCAAACTGAGGATCTATCGCTGTTATTTTATCGGCTTTTCTTCGATTGCAATGAAAACAAGCTAAAGCCAAGTTTTCAATAGTATCCGCTCCGCCTTGAGCAATTGGAATTACATGATCTACTGTGAATTGCACGTATTGCCATTGTTCTGATGCGTGACAATACTCGCACAAACTCCTGGCTCGCTGACGTACCTGCTGCCGAACAACTTCGCTTATCTTACGATGAGGAGGCAACTTTATAGATTTCCTTGATTTTGAACTAGAAAAAGATTCCGAACAGTACGATTAAGAAAACTTAGATAATCATCAATTTCTTCGTAGCTATCAAGTTCTTGTTCTTCTGCTGTACTAAGAAGGGAATCTTGTTGTTTGGACAGTAACTCTTCTATTCGAGTTTGCACAAAACTTGAAGCCCGAAAAATAGGTACTCCTTCTTCCAGTTCGATTCGGACAGCACCTTCTACTGGCAGGCTATTTGGTAGGCTACGAAGTTGTGGAGGAAGAGGTATTGTCATTTGGATTCAAAAACACTTTGATGGTTCGATTATAGCTAGCGGTGAGCTTTGTTAATTGGAGGCGAGGCTGGGAGATGCGATCGCGCTTGTTGTGTTTGGAAGAATGAGATCGCGCTAAGTATCACAAACCAGTTATTTATTGAAGGAGTGGGAGCGGTCAGTATAACTGAATAGTGTTTTAGGAGAAGCTGAGGCGGATGTCAATCACCTGAAATATGCCAGATGAGATGACATCACGAGCTAAGTTGCAGTCCTTATTCTTAGACAGTATATTTGTACCAATAACTGGAACTACGCCCAAACTTGTCATGACAGAAATACATTTAGCTCTTCCGTTAACACCAATAGAGCCGCACAAATCACCACGCCTTTATCTTAAAGTTGCCGACTTTAACAGCAGCCTCCAAGTTTGTCAAAGAATTGAAATCAGGAACGGTCAACTCGCTAGTTCAATTGGGATGTTTATAGTCATGATAATAAGTTGCCATCAAGGTTACGTTATTGCGCGACCAGAAAGCTCATCTGTTTCCAATAAAGCTATTGAAGTATACCAGTCTCTTCATAGAGGAAAATATAGGTTACTTAATTTAGAAGAATATGAATCAATGTATCCACTGCCAGAAGGTTTTTAGGCAAGGGACATACCCATAGAATGAGATACGCTAAGAAAAAACTCCGAGCTAACTGGCGACCTTTTGAGGAAGCCCACACTTTTGCCCTCAGCCTTGAATTGAAGAGTGTTGCTGAATGGCGAAATTGGCTCAAGAATAATGCTAAACCGGATGACGTTCCGGCACATCCTAATGAAATATATAGAAACAACGGTTGGGTTAATTGGGGTCATTGGTTAGGAACAGGAGCTGCAACTAATCAGAATCGAATTTATCGACCTTTTGATGTAGCTCGTAATTTTGTCCGCAGTCTGGGATTAAAGAGCAGCTCTGAATGGCATCTCTGGGCTAAAAGCAACGCCAAGTTAAATGAAATTCCGATATATCCAAACGAAGTCTACCAAAATCAAGGCTGGGTTAACTGGGGAGACTGGTTAGGAACTGGAACCATCGCTAACTTTAACTTAATCTATCGACCGTTTGAGCAAGCCCGTGATTACGTTCGTAGTTTGGGCTTAAAGAGTGCGAGTAAATGGCGAACCTGGGTTAAGAGCAATGCCAAACCAGATGATATTCCGGCAAATCCTGATAGGACTTATAAAAACAAGGGTTGGGTTGACTGGGGAGATTGGTTAGGAACTGGGACAATTGCCTCTCAAAAGCAGTCTTATCGACTTTTTGAGGAAGCTCGTGACTACGTTCGCAGTTTGGGATTGAAAAGCACAGCTAAATGGCAAGCATGGGCTAAAAGTGATGCCAGACCTAGTGATATTCCTTTTAATCCAAACCAAATTTATAAAACCAAAGGTTGGATAGGTTGGGGTGATTGGCTAGGCGTCCTTAACGTATGGAACCGAAATGGTGTTCTGAGTTTCCTACGTAGCATTGAACCTATTCTGCCACAGCTTCAACCTGCGGAACTTTACGCTATCATGCGCCAGAATGGCATGGTTAATTGCTCACTGAGCGACAGAAGAAACAGCAATGCTCACCTCATCAAGAGCATTCAAAACTTATGCTCCTCACCTAATCCTGAAGCTGATTTTGAGAAGCTTGTTGCTGGAATTGAAGAGCAAAACGCCGCAGTTGATAACGAAGAACTTAGCAATGATGAGGAAATAGCCTCCGATGTAGTTCCTAGCCAGGAAGAAACGACTGATCAACTACCTACACTTCGCTCCTTTGCAGCACTCAAAGCAGTTGACCTCTTAGTTGATGCAGGAATTACCTCAGATGAGGAAACCCTAGAATTTCTTGTCTGTAACCGAGTCAGCGAACTCTGGCAAGCTTGCCTAAATAATGACCCTAAATTTGACCTCGATCGCCTCCGTACCGAAACAGGTGGAGCCTACTTCAACGAAATCCGCAGCCGCTTCTTAAGCCAGTACGACGGAGCAAATAATCTTCCAATTCCCCCTGGCTACAGCTTCCATGCACCACCCAAGCTGATGCAGAAGCTCACCGCCTATCGCGTACTCACAGAACGACGAGTTGGCAACTGGTCAGGTGTTGGCGCAGGTAAGACCATATCCGCCATCCTCACAAGCCGCGTGATTGATGCGCGTTTGACAATTATTATCGCCTTCAACAGTACCGTCAAAGGGTGGAAAGACGCGATCGCATCCGTCTATCCGGACAGTATCGTTATCGTCAAAGAGCGTGGCGATATCCAAGTTAATCCAGAAAAGCATACTTACCTGATTCTGAACTTTGAAACCTTCCAGCAGCTAAATTCAGACAAGATGGCACGGAAACTGGTCGATAACCATCAAATTGACTTCATCGTTTTGGACGAAATCCAGAACGTTAAACAGCGCATTCCCAAAGAAGAAAGCAAACGGCGGCAAGTAGTCAATGGTCTACTGTGTGAGGCAAGCCAGAAAAACCCCGATTTGTGTGTTCTTGGCATGAGTGCCACACCTGTAATTAACAACCTCTACGAAGCCAAAGCACTGCTAGAGATGATTAAGGGTGTGGAGTTTAGCGAACTCAAGACATTTAGTAGTATTGCGAATGCGATCACCATGCACGAAAAGCTAATTCTTTATGGCATTCGCTACAAACCGAACTATAAACAGGATATTGAAACAACTCGTCCTGAAATCCCTGGCGAGTCATGTCTTCCCCAATTGGTAAAAGCATTTCAAGGTAGCCTACTCGATAAAGAACGGGTTTTACTCAATGCCAAAATCGACACAATTATTGGCGCATTGCGAAAAGGAACCCTCGTTTACACCCATTACGTAACTGAACTGGTTGAACCTCTGCGTCAAGCCATTCAAAATGCTGGCTTTACTGTTGGCTTATTCACAGGCAATGAGAATAACGAACAACGTCAATTTCAATTAGAGCAGTTCATCAAAAAGAATGTTGATGTCTTAATTGGAACCGCGCCTGTTGGCACTGGCGTTGATGGACTGCAATATGTTTGTAACCGCTTAATTGTTGTCAGTTTGCCTTGGACTAGCGCCGAGTACGAACAACTCATTGGACGACTCTACCGACAAGGCTCAGCCTTCGAGAAAGTTGAGGTAATCATCCCGCAGGTTGTTCTCTCGTACAAAGATGATATCTGGTCTTGGGATAAAATGCGGTGGCATCGAATTCAGTGGAAAAAAACTCTCGCTGATGCTGCTATAGATGGGGTTATTCCTGGAGGGGAACTGGCATCACCCGAAACCATGCAAAAGAAGGCAAATGAGGCTCTACAAGCGTGGATTTCGCGGGTGGAAAAAGATGGGGTTTTCGTCTTCGAGCGTACCCAGTTAAAAGTCCCCTTGCCAGAATTCGAGACACAAATTGCTCTGCGTCGGTTTGGCGATTTCTCTATGATGAACAGTCGCTTCAACAGCGCCTACAGCCAAACTACCCATGAACGACTAAATCAGAATCCAGAGGAATGGTACTTGTATCACACACTCTACCGTGAGGCGCGAAAAACTTGGTCTGAAATCCCCTACGAAAAGATCGCTAAGTCCCTTGAAAAACGTCCTGACTGGGTTGTAGGTGACTTTGGTTGCGGTGAAGCCAAACTTGCTGAATCTGTGCCGAACAAGGTTTACTCGTTCGATCACATTGCCATCAATGAAACCGTGATCGCCTGCGATATTGCTCACACTCCCTTAGAAGACGAAAAACTTGATGTTGCTGTCTTTTCTCTTTCTCTAATGGGCATCAACTATCCAGATTATCTTAAGGAAGCCTATCGCGTGCTTAAGTTCGGTGGTTTATTGAAAATTTCTGAACCTATAAACCGCTGGCTAGAGAAACAGTCGGATTTGCTTGCTCAGATTATGAACGCTGGCTTTCTGGTGATTGGCAACATTGAAGAATCCAACCAGTTTTTTTACATCAATGCTATTAAAGCGCCTTGCTGAAGTGGTTAAAGACGGCTTAGCGCGATCGCACCCACCTATCCTTCCCTTCAAAATCCGCATTACGGCAGACGTGCAAAAACAGACACTTGGGTAAAATCGGACAACTTAAGTGCCGAAAATAGGGAAATATGGCAAATCTGACACAAGAAAAGTGTATTGCCTGTCATAAAGATGCGCCGCGCGTTACTGAGGCGGATATCGCAGAACTCAAACCAGAGATTCCAGATTGGAACATTGTGGAAGAGGAGGGAGAATCGCGGCTCAAGCGCACCTACAAGTTTGCAGATTTTCAGACGGCGCTAGCGTTCACCAATAAAGTGGGCGAAGCGGCGGAAGCGGAAGGGCATCACCCGGCGTTGCTGACGGAGTGGGGGAAGGTGACGGTGAGCTGGTGGACTCACGCGATTTCTGGTTTGCACCGGAACGATTTTATAATGGCGGCAAAGACAGATCGGATTGCCCCGGAATTTACTCAAAAGTAAGCTGCTGGAACGTTTGGAGCCTGGGCAAACAGTCGGGCATCTTGAGCTGGTCGTACTGAAAAGAAGACTTGAGGATGAGTGAGACGGAGTTAGAAGCGGCACACCGAGAGGCTGAGGCATCAGCAACAGCGCTGGCTGTTAGCATTAGCGAAGCAGCTGAGCAGGAAGTAGCGGCACGAAGTGCAGCAGAGGCACATCGACGCTTTGTCGAGCTAGTGCAAGGACTGGATGCGATTGTCTGGGAAATGGACGCTGTGACGTGGAAATTCACGTTTGTTAGCGATCGCGCTCAAGATATTCTCGGCTATCCGATCGGTCAGTGGTTAGATGAGCCGACGTTTTGGCAGGATTACTTGCTGCATCCGGAAGACCGCGACTGGTGCGTTAATTTTTGCGTGAGTGCAACCAATCAAGCAAAAGACCACGAATTCCAGTATCGCGCGATCGCATCGGATGGTCGCCTTGTCTGGCTCAAAGATGTGGTGCGTGTAGTGTGCGATGAACAAGGTTGCCCCAAGTTGCTGCGCGGCGTAATGGTCGATATCACCAAGGAGAAGGAAGCTGAGGAAAAAACTCAGCTTTTATTGCGCGAACAGGCAGCACGAATCGAGGTGGAAACGGTGCAAGAAGCACTCCGCAAGAGTGAAGAACGCTACCGTTCGCTTGTAGAAGCCACAGCTCAAATTATCTGGGACACCAAAGCTGAGGGAGAATTTGTCACTCCACAGCCGGGTTGGAGTGCGTTTACCGGGCAATCCTACGAACAGCTAAAAGGCTGGGGGTGGCTCAATGCCGTTCACCCAGATGACCAAGCGCATACCGTGCAAGAGTGGTCGAATGCGGTTGCCAATGGCACCCTTTACCAAATCGAGCATCGTCTGCGGCGTTCCGACGGTATTTATAAATATATGAGCGTGCGCGCCGTCCCCGTATTTGAAGCGGACGGCAGCATTCGGGAATGGATTGGCGTTCACACCGATATTAGCGATCGCAAAAGTGCCGAGGAAGCGCTTAAACAGAGCGAACACCGCTATGCCCAGATTCTCGATTCCGTGCAGGATATGGTGTTCTGCAAGGCTCCCGGCTCAGTTGTGGTGTATGCCAACAAAGCTGCCTGCGAATATTATGGAATGACCCTTGAGCAGCTGCACGGCATCACGGATGTCCCCTACAATCAACTCGATTACACTCAGCAGTACCTGCAAGACGATCTGCAAGTCTTCACAACAGGTCAGCCAATCGAAGTTCTGGAAGAGCCGAATGTCCGCGCTGACGGTGAAACTCGCTTCTTCCACACGATTAAATCCCCAATTTTCGATACCAACGGCAACGTTGTGGAGATTGTAGGGGTTTCTCGCGACATCAGCGAACGCAAGCAAGAGCGGGAGATTCGCGATCGCGCTTTAGCCGAAGCCCAAGCAGCGCGTGCTGAACTACAGCGAGTCTTCATGCAAGCACCGGCGGCAATTGCCATCACCCGTGGCTCGAACCATGTCACGGAAACGGTGAACCCACTGTATATGCAGATTGTGGAAAAGCGGGATATCGTCGGTAAACCCGTGCGCGAGGCGTTCTGGGACTTGCAAGGGCAAGGCTTTTTCGAGTTGTTAGACCAGGTTTATACCAGTGGCGAACCTTTTGTCGGCAATGAGATGCGGGCGATGTTCGACCGCAACAGCGATGGCATTCTGGAGGAGAGTTTTTGGAATTTCGTCTACCAACCCTTAGTAGATGCTAATGGTAAAGTCAACGGCATTATGACCCACGCCGTGGAAGTGACAGAACAAGTGCGATCGCGTCAGGAAATTGAGAAAAAGGCGGAAGAACTGGTTCAAATGACCCAGGCGCTAGAACGCAGTAACCGGGATTTAGACCAGTTTGCTTACATTGCATCCCATGACTTAAAAGCACCCCTAAGAGCGATCGCTACGCTTTCAGAATGGATTGAAGAAGACCTCGCAGATAAACTGACTGAAGACTCCCGCGAACATCTGAATTTATTGCGGGGACGAGTTCACCGTATGGAAGCTTTAATTAACGGCATTCTGCAATATTCGCGGGCGGGTAGGGTACAACAACAGATAGAGGCGGTGAATGTGTCCTCCTTGCTATCGGAAGTCATCGAACTGCTCGATCCACCGCCGGAAGTGGCGATTCTTGTAGAGTCTATGCCAACGTTGCAAACCGAACGGGTGCCACTACAGCAGGTGTTTATGAACTTGATCGGCAACGCCATCAAGTACGCAAATCGCTCGGATGTGTGTATTCAGGTTAGTGTTCGGGAACTGGGAACATACTACGAGTTCTCAGTCGCTGATAACGGGCAAGGAATCGAACCCAAATACCATCAGAAGATTTGGGGCATCTTCCAAAGACTGGAAGCGAGGGACAAAGTTGAAGGCACTGGCATCGGTCTATCGGTGGTTAAGAAAATCGTCGAAAGTCGCGGTGGACGGGTGTGGGTGGAGTCCGCAGCAGGCGCTGGAGCAACGTTCCGATTCACTTGGAGCTAATTGAAAGCCATCACATAAGCTTCTCGGCGGACGGTATTCGTAATCGTAGCGAGCGCTTGATTTTGAGCGGTACTCAGATCCGCACCCCGACTGACAAAAAATTGAGTCCGCTGTTCCAGTCGCTGCTGCGTTGCCGGGTTATAGAGCGAAAACGCCTCCCCTAAACGATTTGAGTGAAATTGTTCTCGCTGGGTGACTAAGGTAGCGATCGCGGCAATCCCAATCGAACCGCCGAGATTTCGCACCTTGCACAAGATGGTTCCAAAAACGCCAATCCAGTTTTTTAGGGATACTTGATTGGATTGAAGACTCGACAAGGCAGATCGGGCGAGAGGTGCATGACGTTGTTCCAACGAACTGCATCAGGTTCAGCCACTGGTTTCCTCCAGTTTTCTTTCTTTCTTTCGTGTACTAAGTGCTAACGCGCAGGCTACGCCAACGCGCCTTTGCAGTTCAATAACACTCTTTTTAAGAACGCTGGGGAAGAATGCCAATTTTCGTATAAATAGGGCGAACCAAGCGTCTTATGCCAGGAAGCTGTTTTGTAAATAGGAAAGAACCGAGAATACAAAAGATTCCCCCCATCATTAACGTATTGGGCGCACCGATTTGACTTGCTAAAGAACCCGCAAATAAATTTCCTAAGGGAACGACGCCAAAAAAAGCCATCGTGTAGATGCTCATTACCCTGCCACGCTTATCATCCTCAACAATCGTTTGGAGAACTGTATTACTAGATGTAAATTGCAAAGTAAAACTCAAGCCAACTAGTAACATCATTAGTAAAGAAAGTCCCAGCACGCGAGACAAAGAAAAACCAATCAATCCCATCCCCATGAAAGCCGGAGAATAAGCAATCAATCTGCCTAAGCCTAAAACATTTTTCCGCGTACTTAAATGAACTGCACCAATTAACGCTCCTACTCCCGCCGCCGCCATCAGAAAGCCCAGGGTTTCAGCGTTGCCATGAAGAATTTGCGTGGCAAATATTGGTGTGAGAACGGTATATTGCATTCCCATAAAACTAACTAACGCTAGCAGCAAGATGATAGAACGAATTGGTGGAAAGCCAAAGGTATACACAAATCCTTCTTTCAATCTTTGCCAAGGATGAGCGTGAGAGACTGCTATTTTACTGGGCTTTACCTTCATTGCTAATAAAGCAGTAATGACGGCAATATAGCTGAGACCATCAATTAAAAAACAGTAACCCGCTCCAACTGAGGCAACAAGCAATCCTCCAATGGCAGGGCCAATCAATCGCGCCCCATTAAACATGGAAGAATTCAGCGCGATCGCATTCGCTAAATCATCTTTTTGTTCGATAATTTCTGGTACGAAAGCTTGACGAGCGGGGGCATCAAAGGCGTTAATGATTCCTTGAAATATACTCAAAACAATTAGATGCCAGACTTGGGCGATTCCGGTTAGCGCTACAAAAGCTAGCGCTAAGGACTGGAGCATGGCGAGGCTTTGAGTAATGACTAAGAGCCGATGACGAGAGACTCGATCGACTACAACCCCACCAAATGGAGTCAGTATAAAACTGGGAAATTGCCCTGCAAACCCAACTACACCCAGTAACAAGGCTGAATTCGTGAGACTATAAACTAGCCAAATCGTGGCGATTTGCGTCATCCAAGTTCCAACGAGTGAAAGCCCCTGACCGGCAAAAAATAACTGATAATTTCTCGATCTCAATGCCGGTAAAACTGGCATGAACTTGATGGCGTTTTTTTTCATAAATCTTGGGATTCAGGGGTTGCTTGTAGGTAGTTCTGATTGCCTATCTACTGTCTGTTGAGCTGTTGCTACTAGACCAACACGCTCCTCAAGAGAGGCATCTGTCCTTGGTTCAGTTTGTTGTTATCACTTTTTACCTGCTCGGCAAAGTATTTAATAAGCGGTCATTCCGTATATGTAATATTTGTGAAATTTTTGGTAAACAGCATTTACTTCGTATACGTAATATTTTTAGATGAATCCCTAATGCCGTGCTTCACCCAGTCGGATGAAGATTGCCCCTATCTTCTACAAGCCTTAAGAGAGATTCGCGATCGCTTGATCTACCAATTGAGAAAAATGTTCGCGTTCAGCCATCGGAATCCCTTTCATCGCCTGTTCCCGAATTTCTAGCGCGATTGGCGGTAGGACTTCTTGTAGTTGCTTGCCTGCTTCCGTCAACCAAATGCGCCAAATCCGGCGATCGCGAAGGTCACGTTCCCGACGAATCAGCCCCCGTTCTTCCATCCGATCTAGCACCCCGGTGATCGTGCCTCCGACTTGCTGTAGTTTTTCCCCAATACTGCAAGTGGCTAAGCCGTCTTCTTCCCACAAACAGCACAATACAACCCAGTGAAAGGGAGTCAGTCCCAAAGGCTCCAGCCGTTCCTGAAACTTGCGGCTAAACACCTGGGAGAGCAGTTTGATCCGGTAGCCCAAACTATAGGGTGCCATTACTTCGTGCCATTGCTCAAAAGGCTTGCTCTCAGCAGATGTAGAAGACATTGGTTAATTATTTAGCGTGCGTAATATTAATTTAGCTTTGTTTCTCGGTTGCTGGCAAGGGAAACCCCGCCAGGATTTGAAAGAGGGTTTTTTAACGCAAAGAACGCCAAGGGGGCGCAGAGGGATGCCAAGTTAAAGTGAACAGCCGTCACGCTCAAGAGTGTGGCTTTAGCCTACGGGCATATCTTTACAGTTCGTAATTTTTCTAAACTGGTGATGTAAAGATAGCTTCAATTTTAGGTGATGATGCTGCGACCGAATCAACGCACTAAGTTAGATGATACCGATGATAAGGAGTTTTACTCCTATCCGCGCTTTGTGACCCACGTAGACGAAGGGTTTATTCAACAACTGACGGATCTCTACCGCGATCGCTTGAAGCCGAATACCCGCATCTTGGACATGATGAGTAGCTGGGTTTCCCATCTACCAGAGGAGATGAAATTTGCTCACATCGAAGGACACGGACTGAACGAAGAGGAACTGGCGAAAAATCCCCGCTTCGATCGTTATTTTGTTCAAGATATCAACAAAAATCCGAAGCTACCCCTACCGAATGAAGATTTCGACGCCGTTCTCAACTGCGTCTCGGTGCAGTATCTGCAATATCCGGATGCTGTATTTGCGGAAATTTACCGCATCCTCAAGCCGGGTGGAATCGCAATTATCAGCTTTTCCAACCGGATGTTCTATCAAAAAGCGATCGCTGCGTGGCGGGATAGTTCCGAAGCTAGCCGGGTTGAGCTAGTGAAAAGCTACTTCACCTCAATCCCCGGATTTAGCTCCCCAGAAGTCATTACTCACCAATCCTCCGCCCCGAAGTTCCTACAGTGGATGGGTGCCAGTGGGGGAGATCCTTTCTACGCTGTCATTGCTCACCGCTCTTAAGCGGCAGAATCTCCTCCCCCTTTCTCCACAGGGATTCCGAGGCACCCAATCCCTCCGCTTGATTGGCGCTACACTTCACTTCTCTGTCCCCCTGAAAAAGGGGTTTGGGGAATTCTGATGTAAAATCTCGCGCAAGTAGAATGTAGGGAGAAGAAGAATTGGGGTTGAGACTTGTCACAGCTTAAGTGAGTGAACCGCTTGAGAATCGCTTAAGTTTCTCCATAGCTAGATGCCAAAAATGTGAAGATGGTGATAAAAATGAAACCTCAAGCTATCAGGAGGCGGTAATGATTTTTCAAAATGGGCGGAGAATTTTCGCAGCGATGTTGCTCTCGATGTTGCTGCTAGTAACTTCTTGTGCAACCCAAACTCCCTCTCGTTATGACCAAGCGCAAAAGGAAAGCACTCAGAGGAATGCTCCTCCAGCAGTTGCTAAACAGGCTGAACAGGGAAGCAGCTTTAATAAATTCTTTCCAAAAAGTAGCAGTGGCTTCCAAACTGTACCAGCTCAAGAGAAAAAAGGCTTTGCTGAGTATAAGTTGAAAAAAGACGGCAAGGATGTTGCCGTACTGTCTATTTCTGATACCACTAGCACCCCCACAGCCGCAGCAAAATTTAAGAGCAGCAGTAAAACAATCGCTGGCTATCCAGCGGTGAATCAGGGGAATAATGGCACTGCTGTTTTAGTAGGCGATCGCTACCAAGTCAAAATTCAATCCCGCGATGCTTCCTTTACTCAGAGCGATCGCGAAGCTTGGCTGCAAAAATTCAATCTCAATGGTCTGTCTCGACTAAAGTAAGTAGTCCTGAGGAATCAGTCATGAGTCATTCGTTTGCAATTAATGACTCATGACTGATTACTGCTGACTACTGATGAATGACAACTGAAAAAACAAGGAGACTACGACTGTGAGCAAATCGATTTTTGAACTGGTTGATGAGCTACCAACCAATAACATCACCACGATGGCTTTGCGATCGCTTGATTTTGTCGTTCCGGGGCAATGGCAAAATATTGTTGGCTTTGACAACACAATTCGTGCTGTCACTGGCGAAACTGATGAAGCGTTAATTCAGCAAATTGGCGAACGCGCCGTCTATCTGTACAACGACAAATCGCAGGGATATCAGCGAGCCATGTGGCTCTATCAAACTGTTGATAGTGCAGATAAAGCACTCGGTACAGCCGCCTTGGCGAACAAAGTAGGCGAAAAAATTCCGCTTTTCGGTTTTTTAAACAACATCACTCCTAAAGCGGACAAAGCTCAAACGATTGATTTGTGTATAAAATTGGTGGTTGAGTTGGTTGCCTTTTGCCAAATCAACGGCATCCCAGGAGACAGCATTGGAGATTTTGTCGCCTCTTTAGCTGATTATAGTGGCGAATCTTTGATGCGGATGGTGGCTTTAATTAGCTTTGATGGTTTAGTTCCCCTTGGCTCTGACTTCCTCCTCAAAGCTACCTCCGGATTGAATCAAGCGAGTCCCGCAGAGTTAGAAGGAAATCAGACATACCAGCGTGTCAACGATTTGATTCCTGGCGGCAGTCCGGAAGGTAAGCTCAACTTTATCGGTCAAAGCTTTGATTCAGTTAAAGGCTGGATGAGTGGTTTTGTCACCTCTCACAATTTAACCCCACAAAAAGTTGTCAGTAACCTGCAAAATTTTGTGGAAGTTTCCGGTGACAAGTTGGACTATCTGGGTGCCTTTCTAGATGTGACAACAAACTATTACGAACACACAGGCACTCAAACCTTGGCTCGTCGCTTGATTGAACGCGCCTCCGCCGAAATTTAAAATCTTCGTGCTGGTATGTATTAGCACTGGTATGTATTAGCACAAGTGTATTTAGCTGCCGGTATTTGCAGATACCGGCAGCTTTAATTTTTGTCAATATTTTGTGACTTGTATCACAGAAATCTTTATCCTAAAAGGTAACTAGGTTCAGCCGACATGACATGTGGGGTAGAGACTTGTTTCACCTCAGCTGTGATGCCGACTCGATGCACTATCTTAATATCTTTAGTGCATCGGAATCACGCATTTAAATCACACATATTTAATGGAGATGTATTGTCATGGCACAGGAAAGCGCTGCCAGTTTGTTCAAAGCAGTTAAAGAAGATCAAGCATTACAAGCAAGACTCAAAGCAACCACTAACCCAGAAACCTTCATCCAGATTGCCCGTGAACGTGGCTATGACTTCACGGTTCAAGAACTGAATAATGAAATCGAGAATTTATCTGAGGAGGAGTTGGCAGCCGTTATCAATCCAGGTATTGGTCCCCGGAGACACCTAACTCCTAGGTAATCTGATTGATTCTTAGTAAAACTACTCAATCATCAATTAAAAATGCAAAATTAAAAACTTGGCATTTTTAATTTCTAATTTTTAATTGATGATGGTGCTAAGAAATATTCATGGTTTTACTGGTGGGAAACGCGATCGTGTTTTACGCGCGATCGCACGGTGCAACCTAAGCGGGCGCGTCCAATTGAGCCAGAATTTCTGAGGCTTGGGCGCAAAGCGTGTCGTGACAGTGACCATTACTCCCAATCAGACAACCCCATTGATTCACATCCCCCTGGTTGTACTTGGGGGGAGTGCCATCAGCGTGGGTGAATTGTCCGCCTGCTTCCGTCAAAATCAGCTCTGGAGCCGCCATATCCCAATCTTTGGGAGCAGATTTACCAGACAGAGAGATATAAACGTCTGCTTGGTGGTCGATGATGGTGGCAATTTTGCAGCCGACACTGCCGACATAGTGTTTATTTTTAAACGGCAGGTGTTGCACTAGCTGATTGAAGCGCTCATCTCGATGGGTGCGGCTAACGACTAAGGTGAGTTCCTCAAGGGCGTTGCGTTCCGATACGCGAACTGGCTTGGGTTGACCTTCACGAGTTTCCATATAGGTGCCGCCGCCTTTGGTTGCGTAATACAATTTTCCTGCCTCTGGCAACGCGACCACTGCCAGAATGGGACGCCCTTGGTGCGTTAAGGCAATATGAATTGCAAATTCACCCGTCCGATCGATAAAGTCTCGCGTTCCATCGAGGGGGTCAACGATCCAAACCCAAGGTTGCTCTACTGCTGGTGTCTGAGATTTATAAGTTTCTTCGCTTAAATATCCGAAATCTGGGTTGTTGAGAGACGCCTGCAAGTTATAGAGGATGTATTCGTTGACGGCGACATCTGCTGCCGTGACTGGGCCATCTTTTTTGTTTTCAACTTCCAAATCATCGGTGCTACGATCGCCGCGATAGTAAGACTGGAGGATATCGGCGGCACCCCAACCTACACTTCGAGCGATCGCGACAATTTCTTCTAGCCCCTCATATCGGTTTTCGCCCAACGATTTTAATACTGTCACTTTAAGCTTCCTCGGCTGTCGGCACTTGGGTGGAGGCTATCCAGTAGCGGCGACAACTCCACAGCAGGGCAGCGCCAACCGCTATGTAAATTAAACCCCTCACTTCAAAGCTAACACCCGCACGTCGCAATCCGATACCAATGCTCATCATTGCCACAATTAAAGCAATGGTTTTGACTCCAAACATTTGGAAAATGCTCTTGAACGGGTTTGGTTCCTGTAGTGTTTCTACCCTATTAATTACGCGATTTGCAGTGCGATCGAGAATCAGTTTCCCTTTAATTAGACCAAGACTAAAAGCTGCTGCACCCCACCCCAAATGTTGTCCGTCTAACAATCCCAAATAAGGGAATTTAAACCAGAATACCAACCCCATGCTAAAAAGCCCTAATCCGACTAGCGTCCAAAGGCTACCAGCAATCCAAAGATGTTGTCTGCGGGTCAAACCGCTTTTTTGATAAGTGCTTTCCATTTCTGAGAATTTCTGTCTTAAGCCAGTTGATTTATTATATGCTGCCGGTTCCCTCTCCCAAGTTTAAGATTGGTTAATTCTGATTACTTTGGTGCTGTTTTCTGCATCCATCGACGAGTGCCAAAAAATTGACAGGAATGAGAGGCAATTTTCGCCGCCGATGCGATCGCATCGGCAAAACTTTTCCGTAGGATATAGTTACAAAAGGCACCGTGAAAAATGTCCCCAGCACCCATCGTATCAACGGGATTTATTTGGGGAACTTCTATCGATCCGCTTGTACCCTGCGAAAGATATTGGATAGGTTTCTCTCCGCCAGTGATAGCGATGTGAGGAATCCCTAGTGCGGATAGATAAGAAAGAACTTCCTGCTGTGCGCGATCGCAACTTGGGGGATGAAAATTTTCCGAACAAATGGCGTAATCTACAAAGGGCAATATTCTTTCAAATCCAGGCTTCCAACTGCCGCCATCTATGACAACAGGGATCTGATTTTCTTTAGCTAATCGGGCAATTTTCTCCCCAACTGCCATTTGGTGCCCATCAATGAGTACAATATCAATTTCCTGTAAAATATTGAGGGGCAGACATTCACCGCTAACTTGTGTTTTCGTCGCATTGATCGAGATCGCCGCGCGATCGCCTGTTGCCTGAGTCGTGATAATAGAAGAAATCGGCGGAGGTTCAGATTGGCTAGGTGACAGGTCTATCAGCGTCACTGAGTGACTGTCCAAATCAGTCCGGATCAGGCAATTAATTGGATGAATACCAACTATACCCAAAAGGCTTGCTCGATTGCCCAAATAACTAAAAGTCACGGCTGCATTGGTCGCAGGGCCTCCTGCCGCTACCGTATAGTCAGATGCAACAATTTTCTGATTTTGTTCGGGTAGACCCGTCGTTAAATACACCAGGTCTAAGGTAACTAATCCTACAAAAAGCCCCTGAAAAGCCATTGATTATTTTTCCTGTTCCGACTGACCCAATTCTCTACGGACAAGTGGGTTAAATGCTAGTTGCTAAAATTATTACCGACAACGATTAACACATAAAAATTAACTCAAAAGTTTATCTAGAAAGCCAATTAATTGTGAAATGCAGCAAATTTTTTGGGCATCCTAAAAGTAGCGGGAACCTTTGTTGAACATCCTTGCAGATTAATCAAACCTACCGCTAATCCTTAAGGATTCACGACTAATGCTGCAATTTTTAAAAAATTTAATCTCTCCAAATTGGTTTATTCCCCACGGGCGCGGCTATCTCTGGCAACCAGGGTTAGTCTCGCTGCATATCGTGGCAGATGCGTTGATTGCGATCGCCTATTACTCGATTTCCCTCGCCTTGCTCTATTTCATCCACCAACGACAGGATTTGCCCTTCCGAAGGATATTTTTCCTGTTTGGAGCTTTCATTGTTTCCTGTGGCACGACCCACCTGATGGAAATCTGGACGCTCTGGCATCCAGCTTATTGGCTTTCGGGTGCCGTCAAAGTGATTACCGCTATCATTTCCGGTTACACAGCTGTCGAACTGATTCGTTTGATTCCCAAAGCACTGGCAATTCCCAGTCAGGCACAACTAGAAGCAACGAACCAAAAACTCAGTCAGGAAGTCATCGAACGCCAGCAAGCAGAAGCAGCATTGCGGCATAGCGAAGCTCGCTTTCGCTCAATTTTTGAGGGAGCAGGCATGGGAATCGCGATCGTAGACATGGAAGGTCATGTCGTGACAACGAATCCGGCACTCCAACGGATGCTGGGTTGCAAAGAGGATAATTTGCCAGCAGGATATATTCAAGAAGATACCACTCCGAACGAAGTGGGTTGGGATCGTTACATTAACTTACTCGCCGGAAAATATGACTATTCTCAGATGGCGAAGCGTTATCTGGGAAAGGATGGACATCTGATTTGGGGTCGCGATTGCTATCAAATGGAGCAGCGTTACCTGGGAAAAAATGGGCAGATGTTGTGGTGCAACATCACTGTTTCCCAGGTACGTGACGCTGAGGGCAAACCGCAATTTGGCATTCGCCTGGTGGAAGATATCACTGCCCGCAAGAAAGCAGAGGCAGCACTCAAACAGTACCAAGAACATCTAGAAAAAGTGGTGGGAGAACGAACTGCCGAACTCACCAAAGTTAACGAAAAGCTTTCCTGGCAAGCAAACCACGATCCACTGACGGGAATCTCCAACCGTTACGAATTTGAGCAACGTTTGCAGGAAGCGGTGTCAAATACCAGAATGCAAAACCAAGAACACACGCTTTGCTATCTGGATCTCGATCGGTTCAAGATTGTTAACGATACTTGCGGTCATGTTGCTGGCGATGAATTATTGCGTCAAATCAGTAGTTTGTTACAAAGCAGAGTGCGTAGAACTGATGTTCTGGCACGATTAGGCGGTGATGAATTCGCTGTGTTGCTGTACCAATGTCCCACAGATGAAGCACTGCGAGTTGCTCATTCGCTCCTAGAAACCATTCAGGAGTTTCGATTTGCGTGGCAGGATAAAACTTTTACAGTCGGTGTCAGTATTGGTGTCGTGACATTTGACGCCAATTGTTCCACTTTGTCAGGCGTTGTTAGTGCTGCTGATGCAGCTTGCTATGAAGCTAAAAATCGGGGACGAAATCGCGTGTATGTTTACCAAGCTGACGCTCAAAAACTGGCGCAGCAGCACAATGAAGTGCAATGGTTGAACCGATTGAATCAAGCGATCGCGCAAAGCGGGTCTGTGCAGCTTTTGGCTACTCCTGAAAATACATTACCAGCCAAGAATCAATTCTGCTTGTACTACCAACCGATTGCGCCTTTGAATGCCGAACTAACCACTGGCGAACATTACGAAGTTCTGCTGCGTTTCGTGGATGACAAAGGCGAGTTGATCCCGCCGATGGCGTTTCTCCCCGCCGCCGAGCGATACAACCTAATGCCTGCAATAGACCGCTGGGTGATCCGTACCTTCTTGGCGATGCTTCACCAATCAGAAATTCAGAATTTAGAACCTCAATTTCAGAATTTTGCATCTTACCCTACAGGAAGGATTCGTAACTCCTTCGCTGCTGGTGCTAGCAATGTTGCCACTTCGCCTCCACTAACACCCTACATCCTTCCTCCTTCATCTTTTCCCCTGTATACTATCAATCTCTCTGGTGCTACCGTTAACGACGACCAGTTTATAGAATTCCTTAAAGAGCAGTTTTTCGTCTATAAAATCCCCCCACAGATGATCTGCTTTGAGATTACTGAAAGTGTTGCAATTGCAAATTTGAGTAAAGCATCAGGGTTAATTAAGGAAGTTAAAGCTTTAGGTTGTCGTTTTGCTTTAGATGATTTTGGCAGCGGGATGTCCTCGTTTGCTTATCTCAAATATCTGCCGCTAGATTACTTAAAAATTGATGGAAGTTTTGTCAAAGATATTGCCGATGACCCAATTCATTTTGCACTGGTGGAAGCGATTAACCGGGTTGGGCACGTCATGGGTCTGAAAACAATTGCTGAGTTTGTCACGAATGACTCGATTTTAGAGAAGGTAAAATTTTTAGGAATAGATTATGCACAAGGTTATGTCATTGCCAAACCCCAGCCACTAGAATTCAATTAAAAATGTAAAATTAAAAAGGAAATTGTTCTTTTTAAATTTTACTTGTTAATTTTTAATTGATTTGATGCAAACTGAGCCAAAATTGGGGACACTTTACATCGTCGGGACACCGATAGGCAACCTGGAAGATATGACCTTTCGGGCGGTGCGAATTTTACAAACGGTGGACGCGATCGCAGCCGAGGATACGCGCCACACGGGGAAGCTGTTGCAGCACTTTCAAATTAAAACGCCCCAGTGGAGTTACCACGAACACAACCAGCAGCAGCGGATTCCAGAGTTGTTGGAACAACTCAAAATCGGGAAAGCGATCGCGCTTGTCACCGATGCCGGAATGCCGGGAATCTCCGATCCGGGCTACGAACTGGTGAAAGCTTGTATCGAAGCAGCCATTTCCGTCGTTCCTATCCCCGGTTGTACTGCCGTCACGACTGCCTTAAGCGCCGCCGGACTTCCCCCAGACAAATTTGTGTTTGAAGGCTTTTTACCCGCAAAAGGTCAAGAACGGCAAGAACGTTTGGAAGCTTTACAAAGCGAAAGCCGTACGATTGTATTTTACGAAGCTCCTCATCGGTTGCGACAAACGCTGCAAGACTTAGGGGCTGTATTGGGACTCACCCGTCAAATTGTACTGGCGCGGGAGTTAACCAAGATGCACGAGGAATTTTGGCGGGGAAGCATTCAGGAAGCAAGCGATCGCTATGCCACCCGCGAACCCCAAGGAGAATTTACCCTCGTCGTTGCCGGTGCCGAGTTAACGATGCCAATGCTGTCGGAAGAGGCGCTAAAAGCCGAGTTACAACATCTCCTGCAAGCAGGAATCTCGCGATCGCAAGCCAGTCGCCAGTTAGCAAAAGCCACCTCTTTTTCCCGCCGCCACCTCTATCAGTTAGCGCTAGAAATTCCGGCTGAAGCTCTAACTGAGGAGAAAGAAGTAGATGAACCCTAAAATTAGTTATTAGCCTTTAGTTCTTAGTTAGTAGCAACATAAGCACCAAGGGCTAAGGAAAAATGACAATTACTCATTACCTCATCTCAATAACAGACTCGATACATAATTGCGTTAGGTTTAGCCCGTGAAAGCTCGATTTTTTCTCTCTAGTTCCTTGCTTTTGCTCATGACACTCGTGGGTTGTAGCACGGCGACGCCGCCAACTCCACAAGCATCCGTTTCACCTACCAGCACAGCGACACCCCAGACAGTACAAGGGTCGCCTAGTCCCACCCCGGCTACAGAATCTCCAAGCCCTAGCCCAGTTTCGGAAACAATTTCTGAAAGCCAAAAAATTTCAGCCACAGGGATTGGCCCGGCTAAGCTGGGAATGACTTTAGGCGAACTCAAAAAAGAGCTGGGTTCAAAAGCTGAATTTAAGGTGCAGTCGCCTTACATCGTGGATTTTGATGCGATCGCTGTCAGCCAAAATGGAAAGGTGCAATATTACATCCTCTACCCAGCCGGGAACCCCTTAGCTGATTCGGGCAAAATCGATGCTTTAGTAACCGAAAATTCCGACTATAAAACTGAAAAAGGAGTCGGTCCCGGAACCTCTCTCAAACAAGCAGAGGCAGCCTACGGAGACGCCACCTTGTCTTACAACCTTGACAATGAAGGCAGAGAATACGTCCGGTTTGCTAATCAACCAGCTAAGAGTATCTCCTTCCGTCTTGGAAATGCTAATGATGCAAGCTTGATAGGAGTTTATTCTTCAAAATCAGGATCGGGCGGATTGTCTGAGACAAAGCAATTTAAAGACGCTGCCTCTATTCGCTCAGTTGAAGTGAATTGATAAAGGAACTGCGTTTTAGATTTTCGAGTTCGCAATCCAAATTGTGAACTCCTTAGGGTTATTCCATCTCTGCCAGTAGGCACTTCCAAAAATTTATTTGTGGCGACCTTTAGGCGAAAGGGTATCGATATTCTCCCTCATCGCTTTTCAATCTATGCAAGACCCACATCTCTTGAAATCTGGTAGGGTTGCAGCTAAAGGATTGTGAAACTTATCGGTAATACATAAGCTTTTCGGAAAGCTTAGAAGGTTATGAGTAGTCATTCGTTAAGAATGACTACTCACTAATTACTCATCACCTCAGCCGCCCTGAAACACTTCCAAAGAAAACATTTCCGTCATCGTCCGTAAATAAGGTAACAAGATTGCCATATCATCAGCGCTCAGATGGGAGTGCATTGCCCAACCCATTGCCTGAAGCATATCTTGCACCAATCTCCAGCTCACATTTAAGCGAGGATATAACATCACGCATAAAGGAAACAGTTCTCGCTGTACGGAGCAGATATCATGTTCCAAAACGCATAAACACAGATAAACCTGAAACATCTCAGCATCGCGAATGCTAGCGGTTCTGACGACTGCTTCGCTCAGAGATCCGCTGTAAGTGCGATGGTTGGAATGTAAGCGGCAAACCTGATTACAAACCGTTTCGGCAATTTTGCTACTAATCGGTAGAAGATGCTGAACTGCGGCTAAAACTGGAGAATCATAATTATAGTTAGCCGCTGCTGAGTAGGCAGCTCGTAGCGGCATATACATATGATCGTCCATCATTTTTAAGTACGGCATCCACAGCGCTTTCTCTGGCGGCGAAAGCCACTCCAGTAACATCTGACCTGTGTAATGAAACTGCATACTTACAAAGCCGATGGCACGGGGATCGACGTTAGTGTATTTGTCGCGTACCTGCCCAAAGTCACTACCTGCAATCACTGACACCCGTTGTGCTGTAGCTCGCTCAGCATAACCATTCAAAACTTTTTGAAATAAGTAGCGAGTATCGGCAGCAATTTCTAATGGATTGATTAAGTCTGGGTTGATGCCATGACGCCGAATCTCTTCCGATAACAGCGTTTCTGTCTTAGTCCAGGCTCTAGCACTCGCCAAAGTCAGGTTTTGCATTAGCTTGTTCGCTGTGCAAGCTCGACCTTCCTTGGACGTTACTTCTTTTAAAAATTCATTTTGTCTTAGATGCTCGGTATCATAGTCCACTGTAACTGCACGATAGTATTTTCGTGCCCACAGTGCTGCCAGAGAATGAACATTCGATTTTGATGAGTTGCGGATTGCAACGTGAGGAGACTGAACTTTAGCCGGAGCAGATGCTAATGAGGGAGTCATCACAAAATCCAAAATTGTTAAAAAAAGGGAAATTTAGCCATCCAAGGCAATTCAGCCAAGGTTTCTCAATCTGGAAAAATCAAGCTAACACATAGTAGGGTTATCCGGGTCTGTTGCCAAAAATACAAAACTTGAAAATGGTTTTGTATTTTACCAACTTTTTACAAAAGTTATACAAATTCTTTAATTAAGATTGAGTATTCAGTATTTTTACTGATTTCTGACAATCGGAGAACAAATATTTACGAATGTTAACTTAAATCAACGATTCTCATAAATTTGCTGATTTATTTGTCCAGCGGAGGGTTCTACACGCTTTCTTCACTCTGGCTAGCTATTATGTAGTGTTACATTTAAGTAATTTCCTCTACCGGAAGTTACAACCTGAGATAAGAGTTCGGTAAAACTAAGGGTTGCGGTACTGACTCGGCTGCATACAATAACTTTAGTTAGAAACCATAGCCAAAATTATGACTAGACTCTTCATCAAATTAATAGGATTCATCCTGCTTCTGGCTGGAGTTTACTTTTTAGGTAAAAATATTATTTTTGCTAGTCACTACTTCCCTTACTATTGGCGGAACTTACCAGCAATGGGTTCCGTTTTAGCCATTATGGGCGGTGTGATTTGTCTGATGTTTTTTAGAAGAGAAACGGGCACCTTTGGGGCATTTTTGTTGGGTTTAGGAATTGTGCTAGTTTTTATGAGCGGTGGCGTTATTTTAAGACAAACTAGCCTCTGGAACTTCTTTGTCGGATTTGCTGCTTTGGCTGGCGGCTACAAATTGCTCAATGAGGGAAGAATTACTTTTTAAGTTAAGCCGCTTGTTACCGAATCGTCTATTTATGAGTAGAGACGCAATTAATCGCGTCTCTAGTGTTTTATATTGCTGTAATGATTCGTTTTGAGAAGATTTGAGTTTAGCTAGTGAGTGAGTCCCAAAAAAAAGATGCTGAAAGCGATCGCGCTTATTTTCTAATTCTTAGAATTAACGATAAACTCACTAATAATAATGGGCGTCCGGCTGATAATAGTGCTGGGATTTGCTGTTAGTTGCTCTAAGGAATAGGGTTCAATTCCATAGGTTATTACGCGCAATTGTTGCGTGGAGGCATCTACTTCAAACTCAGTCCAGCCATAGACATGAGCCGCCACATAGCTACCTTTAAGCAGGGTAGCATCAATTCCCGAACCTTCCAGCCCTAGAGGATTGTAGCCGAAGGGGATAAGACGGGCATCCACTAAATTTTTGACAAATTCATCCTTCTCGTGGATAGTTGGCAGAGCCTCATAAGCAGCTTTTTCCTCTGACGTGAGGCTGGAAAATCTTACGCTAGTAGGCCCAAACGGCTCATAGAATGCCACCGGACTCGTCATAATGTCAAAGGCATCAACCGGGATCTGAACCCCATCGGGAGACTCTTGATAGGTGAGATTGTTCACCGCTGTGCCATGAAAATCAGCAGAGATAAACACAACATTTTTGATGCAATTTTCTTTAATAAAACGCAGCAGTTGGGTGCGTTCTGCTGCAAAACCTTCATAGCGGTCGTTGGCAACGGGGATGCCCAAATTTTGGATGGGTTCGGGAATCAAAATAAACTTCCAGGTAATGCAGTTATTTTGGGCATCTAGCAAATCCCGTTGTAAGTCCGTAAGTTGTTGTTGACCTAAGAACGTGCGATTTGGCTCAAAAGAACGAGTTAAAAACTCTTTTTCTTGTTCTTTAGTAGGGTTAAAAGAAAGCGGCAAATTAGCATCGCGGAAAGAGCGGGTATCTAGGATGAAAACAGCCGCGTCGCTGCCATAGGTGTTGTAGCGATAAAGCTTGCGCTTATTTGTCGTGCGTTCTTCGCCCGTTTCCCCATAAAATTCATCGCGTAGAGGATGGTATTCCTGAAATGCTTGTAGAGCATTTTTAAACAGTTCGGTATTGTTAATTAACTCGCCACCTGTGCCGAAGCGCACATTCCGATGAGAGGATGCTGGTGCGCCCCCTGCAAAATTATCATCAACTTCGTGGTCATCAATTGTAGCGAGGATGGAAGTAGAGGCGCGAAGATCCGCCCATGTATTTAACCCCAAACGGGCGGAATAAACTTCGTTGAACTTGATGCGAAACTCGTCAAGGGTAGAAGCGGGTCTGTCTAAATCCGGCGTCTTCAGGTCAGCGTAAGCAGTATCACCATGTGCAACAAAGAACTCTAGTTGACGTTCTGGTACATTAGCGATCGCTGGGTAGGGTGCTAAATCGCCGTGCCAGTCCCCCGCCACCCCGAACCGCAAACCAGCAGGAGTCCCCAACTCAGCGGCGGTACGGAACTGACCACCAGCACACGTTCCAGCAGCGTCGGTGACTCGATAATAATAAGTTGTCCTAGGCTTTAAGTTAGTTAACTCTACCTTTACAGGTTGGTTGGAATCGGTAACTAAGCCGCTGGCAGTGCCAAGAATGGTGCAGAAGTTCGGGTGAATTGAGTATTCAAAGAAAACTGTCCCTTTGGCGGTGCTGCGTGTCCACAAAACGGTTGAGGTTTGTGTTGTATCCCCAGAAGCAACGCCATTAGGTAAGGTAGATAGACTCAAATCAATAGAGGTAAACATAGATGTTTCCGAACGAGAATCTGATATATATTTTTTCTTCTCTTTAGGAAAGCCCCGTTCCGGAAACCCTCTATTTTTATTTACTTTCAGAAACTTGGAATGATTTTCCTTAACGCGCCCATTGCTGCAAAATGTAATCGTAGAATCGCTCCTTATCTACCTTTTGCATCACCCGAATTTTCCTCGCACCTGGTTCCACTTTGGTTCGTCCTTGACTGATGCCAGTAGCCACAATTATTGTCTCCTCTTCTCGCACTTCATAAAACTCCGGATGAGCAAGGTAAGCCGTCGCTAAAATATCCCAAAAATAATAATCTTGAGGAATCACCAGCGCATAACATTGCCCTGCTAAATCGGAAATAGGATAACGCCGCTGTTTACCTAATTGGCGCACTACTTCTGAAGTCACCGGCACATTGTTAGTCAGGTCTAATGGGCAAAGTACGATGGGGATTGATGTTTGCCAAACTCGATTTGCTGAGATGGGGTCCCAGTAGACATTCCATTCAGCCGAACCATCTTGTCCTGGTTCGATATCGCGGCTAACGTTACCCGGAACATTCAACGCACCTCCCATCCAAACAATTTTCTCGATTTTCCCTTCAATCTCCGGTGCCATATCCAGTGCAGTGGCTACTGTTGTCAAAGGGCCAGTTACCATCAGTGTGACGGGTGCGGGTGCAGCTTGGAGCGATCGCACCATAAATTTCTGACCCGATTCTGGCACTAGCGGTGTCTGAATTGTTTCTCGTTCGTTAAGAATTGGAAGATGATCGACAACAAACGAATCGCGGCGAAATAGGCGTGGAAATGGATTAATCCCGCGCACCGTACTTTCTGCCACTGGCACTTCTGAACGTCCCATCAAATCTAGAATCTTGCGCGTAGCACTCACCCCTGGCTGAACATAGCAATCTGCTGGCGTCACAACGATGCCAAGTGGCTGAACGTCATCCATTGTCATCAGCAGCATCGTGGCGAGATAATCATCAACGCCGCCATCGTGATCCATGAGTACCAGTTTTTTGGACATAAATCTCTGCCTGAATTAGAGTCAGAATCAGATACAACGCATTGTGCTAACTTCGCTAATTCTCCCCTCTGAAGTGGAGTTAAAGATAGCGATCGCATCTTCTGTTGCACATGGGTAGGACAACAAATATCTATCCCCATTCTCAGAGATAACACTTGTTTGAGCCAGCACTACAGGGGATATGCTGATTCCCGCAAGGATGCCGATACTGATGCAGATAAGGGGTTGAATAAATGCTGACTTCTAGTGGCTTTTTAGCTTCATAAGAAGCTATGTCAAAATAGCCCACTTTCAAATAGTTGAATTGTAGAGTGGGCAATGTCTGCCAACACTTTTTTAAACGCAAAGGTACGCTAAGGAAATCGCAGAGGTTCGCAGAGAATTTCCTTGGCGAACGTTTGGGGTAGGGGCGGGTTTAAAACCTGCCCTACTGCGTACCTTTACGTTAAAAAAATTACGCTTCTTCTCGGAGTTTATCCAACACGCCCCGATCCTCTAGCGTAGAGGTGTCACCGGAGACTTCTTGACCGGAAGCGAGATTTCGCAACAGTCGCCGCATAATCTTACCGGAGCGAGTTTTGGGTAAGGAGTCGGTGAAGCGAATTTCACCGGGACGCGCGATCGCGCCTATCTCCGCGACAACGTGCTTTTTGAGTTCTTTGCTCAGTTCTTCACTGGGACTATGCGTACCTTCTAAAGTAACAAAGGCGACTACTTCTTCCCCTTTGAGTTCATCCGGTTTCCCCACAACCGCAGCTTCAGCGACCGCAGGATGAGAAACTAAAGCGGATTCCACTTCCATCGTACCTAAGCGGTGTCCTGACACATTCAGCACATCGTCCACACGCCCCATCACCCAGAAGTAACCATCCTCATCGCGTCTGGCACCATCTCCGGCAAAGTAGACATACTGCCCATCTTTGGGGGGGATGTGTTCCCAGTAGGTGCGGCGGAAGCGATCGGGGTCGCCGTAGACGGTTCGCATCATCCCAGGCCAAGGATGCTTAATTACTAGATAGCCGCCTTCGCTGGCGGGGACTGGGTTGCCTTCCAAATCAACAATATCAGCGAGGATTCCAGGAAAAGGAAGGGTAGCAGAACCGGGTTTAGTGGGAATTGCCCCAGGTAGCGGCGTAATCATAATGCCAGCCGTCTCAGTTTGCCACCAGGTATCGACAATCGGACACTTTTCGCCACCAATCACGCGGTGATACCACATCCACGCCTCCGGGTTAATTGGTTCGCCTACGGTTCCCAGCAATCGTAGGGAAGAGAGATTTCTGGCGTTGGGTAAGTCTTCGCCCATCTTGATGAAAGCGCGAATTGCCGTCGGTGCGGTATAAAAAACGTTGACACCGTGTTTTTCAATCACATCCCAAAAACAGCCGGGATTCGAGGCACGAGGCGCACCTTCGTACATCACGGTGGTGGCACCGTTGGATAGGGGACCATAGACAATGTAGCTGTGTCCGGTAATCCAGCCCACATCAGCAGTACACCAGTAGACATCCGTATCCTGAAGGTCAAAAATCCACTTGGTGGTCATGTGGGTGTAGAGGTTGTAACCAGCAGTGGTATGCACAACGCCTTTCGGTTTGCCGGTACTGCCGCTGGTATAGAGGATGAACAGCAAATCTTCGCTATCCATCGGTTCGGCGGGACAATCGGCGGAGATAGTCTTTTGCATCTCATGCCACCAATGGTCGCGTCCGCCTGTCTGCATATAAATTTCTTGTCCAGTGCGTTTGACAACTAGGACGTTTTGCACGCTGGGAACAGCGCCATCAGCTAAAGCTTTATCAACTTGATCTTTGAGGGGAACGATCGCATCTTTGCGCCAACCGCCATCAGCCGTGACAACTACTTTGGCTTGTCCATCGATTAAGCGATCGCGCAAAGCTTCGGCACTGAAACCGCCAAAAACGACGCTGTGGGCTGCGCCAATTCTGGCACAAGCTAACATCGCGATCGCGGCTTCCGGAATCATCGGCATATAAATCCCGACGCGATCGCCTTTTTCCACACCCAGCTGCTTCAGGACATTGGCAAATTGGCAAACTTCCCGATGCAACTGGGCATAAGTCAGGGTGCGCGAGTCGCCCGGTTCCCCTTCCCAAATCAAAGCGGCTTTGTTCTTGCGCCAGGTAGTTAAGTGTCTATCCAGGCAATTGTAGGAAATATTTGTTTTACCACCGACAAACCACTTGGCAAAAGGCGGTTGCCAATCCAGCACCGTATCCCACTTCTGGAACCAGTGCAACTCTTGTTCTGCAAGTTCTGCCCAAAACTTCTGCGGATCGGCTTTGGCGCGGTCATAAAGTTGCTGGTATTCCTCCAGGCTTTTAATATGTGCCTTTTGTGAAAATTCAGCCGGTGGCTGGAATAAGCGTTTTTCTTGAAGGATGGATTCTATTGTGGGCTGAGACATGATGATTGCTGTAATCGGCGTTGTTACTCAAAACCATTCTGGAGGTAGATCCGACCAAAAGTGTTGTGAGTTTCGTAAAGAAAAGCAAACTGTCCTCAGCCCCCACTCTGCGATCGCTACTTAAGATACATCTAACCCCCTAATCCCCTTCCTTACAAGGGAAGGAGGACAATTGAAAGCTCTCCCATTCTGGAGAGAGGTTGGGGAGAGGTGACAAGAATTACCTATACAAACGGGATTGGCAGCCCATTTTCGGGAATTCTATCCAGTTCGATCCGGAAAGTCCCCTCAAACCCGGTTTCTCTGACATCAAACTGCCAGCCGCCGTTCACCTTCTGCATCTCCTCCTGCGGCGAAGGCTGGAAGCCTTCCCGCATAAACTGCTCATCGGCATGGAGGTAGAGTTTCAGGTTGGGCTGTAGATTGGTTGGTAGCAAGGCACGGACGTAGTACTGCTTGTTGAAAATCTTGTTGTCCGAGAAACCAAAGCCATAAAGATCGCGTTCGCCAATATAAAATTCTACGCGCAACACCATATCTTTGGCACTGAGGCTCTTTTTCGTGTCGAGGTATCCTTGCCAGATGAGTTTGTTAGTATCTGCCCAAGGAAAGCCGAGACTCTGATTGGCTTCCGAAAAGTTAACATTTTTGTCAAGCGGATCAACTTGACTAAAGGGGCCATAGCAATTTTCGGCATCTTTACTTTGATGGAAAAGCTCGAAATCTACACCCCGCGGCTTGATAGAAACGCCCAGAAAAAATTCGCTCTTGCCGAAGAAATCCTTACCACGAGTAACTTTTCCCTTCACCAAGCGCAGACGCGATCGCACGTTCCCAAAAAAGAAGCGGGTTGCCACTTCAAACGCTTCTCGTGAAGTAATCAGCGAGTCGTCACCCCCGTGGCACTTGTGGACGAAAGTGCGCGGTGTGCCGGGGATTTGCGCCGAAGTTTGTTTGACTAAACCATCGCTGCGATTGTAGTTTGCCCCATACTCGCCCTCTAGAGAGAAAGCGCGATTTAACCGGGATGCGATCGCGGTGTCGTAGCTACGGTAGTTCGTTCCAACCACTGTCAGCAGTCGTTCTGCGGGAAAATAGTTGTGAAAATTAACGAAAGCCGCATCATTTCTAGGGTCTTTTTGAAAATCAGGATTAAAATGCTTTAACTCATCTTCCGCACTAATATTGATCCAATTTTTGAGAATTTGGAAACTGATGCCTTGGTGCGGTGTACCGAGGGTGACAATTTTGTTAATGTAATCCTCTGCCTTCTGTTTCTTCAAGGTTGGATAAGTGCGTTGAACTGCCTCGCGTGCAATGAGACCACCCATTGAATGGGCAATGATATTCACCTTGGGCTTAAAGCCTTCCTTTTGGACTGTGAGTTCCCGAATAAAGTCGATCAAGCGAACGAGAGCTTCACCATACACGTTGAATTTTCGCTCGTCCAAGTCGTAGTAACGAAATACCCAGAGAGTTTGCCAGGGTTGCTCCACCGTTTCCAGCAGATGTAGCGCCATGCCGGGGTCGATAATGATCTTATTGCCAGAAAAATAGCCCAACTCCTTTAAGCGCATAAATTTTTCCACGATATCCTTATCTGTGGAGCGCTTCAGTTTCTCCGGTAGCAGCGGTTCGTAGGCATAAGTTTTACCGTAGTACCCGACGACGTTAGTGGTGTCTTGGTACTTCCAGTTCGACTTCATAAACCGCAGAATTAGCCCCTCGTAGATGTAGTTTTCACCTTGTTTTTGAGGGTAAACAGTACCAACATTAAATCTCTGGTAGGTATCTTTTTTCTCGTCGGAAACGTCGAGTCCGCCAAAACCACGAATCAAAATGATTGGTTGGGGACTTCTTGTGGGTTCAGACATTATGACCTCTGTACTTTGGGTATGAAGCACTATTGTCTACCTATTGGAGGAACCAGACTCCAGAGTTGTTTGCAGATGTTAATAAGCGCGATCGCATCTCTTTCCACTGCGATCGCGTTTGCATGAAGTGCTGTTCGTTGCTTCTTGAGCAGCAGCTTCGGCTTGAGCGGTTGTCACTTCCGCTTGAGCGGCTTCAGCTGGCTCTTCAGGAGGCGATCGCATCGATAAACCAGTTAATGTTATTTTCTACACAGCGAGCGCAAACATGAGAGAGCGATCGCGCATTGCGCCAATTGACCTGGAAAAAGCTTCCTATACGCTCCACCCAGGCAAACCTGATTCTATTGTTGTCATATCTATTCCGGCTTTTTATGCCAGTTCCCATCTTCTCCCTTTTCGTAGTCGCGCTTTACCGCACTCCAAGCAACTTTAAAGGCAGTTTCTTCCTCTTTGTACTCTTCGTTAGCCTTGTTAAAGGCAGCGAGAAAAATTTCTTGGGCGTGCTTAGGTAGGTGATTTTTTACCGAATCTGGTAATTCGTCAGTTTGTTTATAAGGCATAAATTTACTCACCTAATTCATGTAATACTAAATTGCAATCTTCCTAATTAAAATTCCTATCTCTAAAGACTTATTTTCATACTTTAATTAACTAGAGACAGCAAATAAAATAACTTACGTCTCTCTAGAACATAAGTCAATAATCTCATCATGAACCTCTACCTCGGCATTGATTTTGGCACCTCTGGCGCACGAGCCGTCGCAATTCACGCGGATGGGACTATTCAAGCTGAGGCGGAATATCCCTTTGAGGGAGCGGCATTGGCTGCAAGCTGGGAGAAAGCTTTGTTTTCCTTAATTGAGCAAATCCCTTTGCAAGTACGTCGGGAAATTACCGCGATCGCTATCGATGGAACTTCTTCCACAGTGCTGCTATGCGATGACGCCGGTAAACCTGTTACTGAACCTATCCTCTATAACGATGCGCGAGGGGTGGAAGTCATGGCGCAGTTGCAGGAAATTGCGCCCCCAAACCACACGGTATTAAGCGCTACCTCCAGCCTCGCCAAACTTTTATGGTTGCTTCAAAATTCAGAGCAGGTACAAGGGTCTACTCCTATAATTCAAAATTATTACTTCCTTCATCAGGCAGATTGGCTGGCATTTTTATTACATGGAAAACTGGGCATAAGTGACTATCAAAATTGTTTAAAATTAGGCTACGATGTCGAAAATTTATGTTATCCAGAATGGTTAGTAAATCTCAAGTTACCCGTTCATCTTCCTGAAGTTATTGCCCCAGGGACACCTGTTGCTGAATTAAAACCTGAAATTTCTACTAACTTGGGATTCCCCAAAGATTGCGTAGTGTGTGCTGGAACCACTGATAGTATTGCGGCTTTTCTCGCTAGCGGTGCAAAGTCTCCCGGTGAAGCGAGTACCTCCCTCGGTTCAACGCTGGTGCTGAAGCTGTTAAGTCGCACTCGCGTAGATGATGCAAAATACGGAATTTACAGCCATCGTTTGGGCGATTTGTGGTTAGTCGGCGGTGCTTCTAATACTGGCGGTGCTGTGCTGCGAAAATTCTTCACCGATGCTGAATTAGAAAGCCTCAGCAGTCAGATTGATGCAGAAAAAGAAAGTTTGCTGGATTATTATCCGTTGTTAAAAGAAGGCGATCGCTTCCCGATTAACGACCCCCATCTACCGCCACGACTGGAACCCCGTCCCGATAACCCAGTAGACTTTTTACACGGTTTGCTCGAAAGTATTGCCAGAATAGAAGTACGAGGGTATCAACTTTTACAACAACTCGGTAGCACTCCTCTAACTCGCATTTATACGGCTGGAGGTGGTGCGAAAAATCCCGCTTGGACAAAAATTCGTGGTCGTTATCTACAAGTGCCAATTGTTCCGCCAATGCACACAGCCGCTGCATATGGTTCGGCGTTATTGGCTATGCGCGGACTCGATATCAAGTGAGAATGTTTCCTTTATTATGTAGAGACGTGATATATTGCGTCTCTACATTTTTTTTACAAATTTGTACATCAATACACTATCGATATACTTACCTATTGCTAATTTCATATCTTTAGGACATCTTCCTTCTTCTTCAAAGCCAAATTTTTTGTAAAGAGCGATCGCACTGCGATTTGTAGAGAACACTGCTAGAGTCACCTTTTCTATCAGCGGCTCATTCGCTGCCCAATCAAGCAGTTCTTGCAGCAAAAACGATCCGATGCCTTTTCCTCTCCATTCTCTGTCAACAAAAATGGAGAGTATCCCGCTATGAGAGGTGCGTCTTCGGTTTCCGTTCTCAAATTCAATGAATCCTACAACTGTGTTGCCAATCTCAGCGACCAAATAAAGCTGTCCTGGTTGCTGAGAATGCTGTTCAATTGTTTCTTTTTCCTCCGATTTGGTTAAGTTAAATTCCTCAGCCTCAGTCACCATATACTTGCCTTCTTGAGCGACTGAAAATTGAAGATCGACGAGAGCTTTTGCATCCTCAATCAAGGCACTCCGGACTGTAAGAACATCTCCAGTTTTCGAGTGGTATTCTTTTGGGGTGATTTTACTCACGGCTCAAATCTCAATCGTTTTGAGTTTTGAATGAATCAGCTCTCCTGACTGTTTATTCCGCTCGTTGCAGTTGAGCAATCTTAGGATCGATGATTTTTATACCGATGCCAGGAAATCTCACGGCGAGAGTTATTTTGTTTCCTTGCCCGAAAATGTTAGTAATTTGACCGACACCAAAGGCTTTGTGGAGGACGCGATCGCTCACGCTCCAATTCTGCCCTAGACTGCTGGCACCATTGGATGTTTGTCTCGGAGATGTTGACGCCATACCAGCGCGACTATTAGCAGTTGCCTTGGGTAAATTACTACTCAGCAAATCTGCGGGTAACTCCTTGAGAAACTGAGAATGAATGGCTGGTTCGCGGGAACCCCAGAGGCGACGTTCGCGGGCATGGGTGAGATAGAGTCGTTCTTGAGCGCGGGTGATGCCCACATAACAGAGGCGGCGTTCTTCTTCCAGCTGCGCCGGATCGTTGAGAGTCCGAGTATGAGGAAGCAATCCTTGCTCCATTCCTACTAAAAAGACGACTGGAAATTCTAGTCCTTTGGCAGAGTGCAACGTCATCAGCGACAAGCGCGATCGCTCTTCTTTCACATCATCCAAATCAGAAGATAGGGAAGCACTTGCGAGAAAACCCTCTAAGCTTGAATCTTCGTTTTCTTCCTCAAATTGCAGAACAGCGTTTTTGAGTTCGAGGACGTTTTCCAATCGGTTTTGCGATTCGTCGGTGCCTTGACTTTTCAAATCCTGAATATAACCAGAATCTTGCATCACTCCCTGCACGATTTCCGAAGCTGGCAGAGTGTCCAATTGTAGCTGCCAGTGGCAAATCATCTGCACAAAACTGTTAATAGACTTCGCCGCCCGTCCAGCTAAAGTCTTCACAGAGGTTTCGTCTTTGAGGATTTCCCACATCGATACGCCTAATTCTTGGGCGACATCCGAGATCGCATCCAAGGTCGCTTTGCCAATACCGCGCCGTGGAGTATTAATGATTCGCGACAAACTCAGCGCATCCGCTGGATTCACAATGAGCCGCAGATACGCGATCGCATCTTTAATTTCTTTGCGGTCGTAAAATTTTAAACCCCCAACAATGTTGTAGGGAACACCCGCACGCACCAAGCACTCTTCAAAAGCACGAGATTGAGCATTCGTGCGGTAGAGAATCGCAAAACTCCCCCAGTCTAACTCTGGATCTTTATGTTTCAGGTTGCGAATTTGATGCACGACGAACTCAGCTTCTGTAATCTCGTTGTCGGCTTTGTGACAAAAAATTTGTTCGCCTGCCCCGCGTGTCGCTTTGAGAATTTTATCAATCCGCTGAGTGTTATTTTCAATGAGTTTATTTGCCGCTTGGAGAATATTTTCCCTAGAGCGATAATTTTCCTCCAGCTTTACCATCGTCCGCGTATCGTCATCCGGCAAACCATCCCCAAAGTTTTCTTGAAATTCCAGCAAGATGGTGAAATCTGCCATGCGGAAAGAGTAAATAGATTGATCCGCATCACCGACGACAAAAACCGAGCGATTTTTCCAATCCCACTCATTCTTTCTAGTTTCTCCATTCGTCGTCAGCAGGCGAATCAAATCGTACTGAATCCGGTTTGTATCTTGATATTCATCTACCAAAATGTGACCAAATTTTCGATGCCAGTAACCCAAGACTTGCTCGTTTTGTTGAAATAGCTTTACCGGAATCGCAATTAGATCATCGAAGTCAAGCGCGTTATTTTCTGCCAGTCTATCTTGGTATTTGCTGTAAACTTCCGAGATTACCCGTCCGCGATAGTTCGCCTGTTCCGCCTCAAATTCTTTGGGGGAAAATCCCTGATTCTTGGCGTTGCTGATGGCATAACGAACCGAACGCGGCTCAAACTTTTTCTCATCCAGGTTCATTTGTTTGGTGACAATCTCTTTCACCAAACTTTGAGCGTCGGATTCATCAAATATTGAAAAATTGCGGCTCCACTTGCGTCCTCTTTCGTCTTGATATTTCTCGATATCGTATCTAAGAATACGAGAGAAGAGACTGTGGAAAGTCCCAATCCACAAGTCTTTGATGTAAATTTTGTAAACGCGCGATCGCAATCTCGTCTGTTCATCCGCTGGTAACGCTGTCAGCGGCTTCCCATATTCTTTTTCAGCAAGCTGTTCGGCAAACAGCTTTTCCATCCGCTGCTTCATCTCCCGTGCGGCTTTGTTGGTAAAAGTCACCGCCAGGATATTTTCCGGATCGACCCGGTGCTTCAAAATGAGATTGGCAATCCGATAAGTCAGCGCCCTCGTTTTGCCGGAACCAGCACCGGCAACAACCAGCAAAGGCCCGCAGAAATGCTCAACAGCACGGCGCTGGGAGGGGTTGAGGTGGCTAAGGAAGTCAGTAGTGGTGGTCATGGTTCAACTGGAGGGATGCGACGCAAGAGCGTATTTTAGCAAGGCTATCCCATACTACCTAACCTGGTTGACCACCATTGCCCCCTCGCTGAAGAGAGTGCGATCGCCCAGCATTAACTTCTCATCCCGAATGTGGCACTACGGATAAGATTCATGCAGACATTTTGCCTGAATCAAGTCCCCACTCGTGCTTCAGAAAGGACTTGTACATATTTTCTTTGACGATCATTTGCTCGTACAGCATAATCAAAAATTCCTGTGCTTGTTCGCGGGACATATTTTGCACTTGGTCTGAGAAGCTTCTAATACTGAATTTTTGCTCTAAAGATAATTCAATTGGCTGATTCATAGCGAGTTCCTTTACTCGTTATAAGATGAACTTTGAACCGATTTTTGATTCTCCCTTGTTGTTTGTTATTTGCTAGGGAAATAACTGGGTTCTAAATGTTGTGTAGCATCAAAAAGAAAACTTGGTATTAGATGCATAGCAACTTAACCGACACTCAACGCCATTTTGTAGCCTGCATACAAGGGAAATCTGAGAAAGAGATTTTGTGAAATTTGATTCACGTTCTTGTAAACTTGTCAAGTCAACGCACCGGATTTATGCAAAATTTTAAATAAGTTAACATTATCTAGCAACCGTTACAGCGATAACCAATTGCAACGCCTCTGCTGCCGTATCCAGCAAAGCTACGAAGTGACAATTCCTTGTTCCAGTGAAGTCTAATATTGATACTATGACGAGCATTTCTCCAGGACAAACGCTGCTAGAACAGCATCGGCAGCAATTTCCAGCTCTCGCGAATAAAGCCTATTTCAACTATGGCGGTCAAGGCCCGATGCCCCAAGCAGCATTGGATGCTATTTTCCAATCCTATGAATACGTGCAGCGTGTGGGGCCGTTTTCCAATGAGGTAGGGAGTTGGGTGGTACGGGAGGCAACGGAAACGAGAGTTGCGATCGCGTCTTCTCTGGGTGTCTCTCCCCAGACCATTACCCTGACTGAAGATGTCACCGTCGGCTGCAATATCGCCCTCTGGGGCATGGACTGGCAAGCCGGAGACCATCTGCTAATTTCTGACTGCGAACATCCAGGCATTGTGGCAACCGTTCAGGAACTCCAACGGCGCTTTAGCATTGAAGTATCCTGCTGTCCGCTCATGAGAACTTTGAATGAAGGCGATCCCGTAGCAGCGATCGCAGAATATCTGCGCCCCAAGACCAGAATGGTCGTGCTGAGTCATATCCTCTGGAACACGGGTCAAGTCTTGCCGCTGGCTGAAATTGCTGCCGCCTGCCGCAACCATTCCACCGAAAATCATCCCATCAGAATTTTGGTGGATGCAGCTCAATCCGTGGGGTCAATGCCGCTAAATTTGACAGAATTGGGGATTGATTTTTATGCTTTCACGGGTCACAAGTGGTGGTGCGGGCCAGAAGGCGTCGGTGGTCTGTACGTGCGACCGGAAGCTTTAGAAAGCCTGAATCCCACGTTTATCGGCTGGCGCAGCATTCTTTACAATTCATCCGGTCAACCGATTGGCTGGCAACCGGATGGGCGAAGATATGAAGTCGCGACTTCTGCCTATCCCCTCTATGCTGGGCTTAGGGCAGCGATCGCTCTTCATCAACAATGGGGAACCCCAGAATCTCGCTTCCAAAAAATCCTGGAGTTGAGCCAATACCTCTGGCAACGTTTAGCCGAACTTCCTCACATCAAATGTCTGCGAAATGCACCGCCGGAATCCGGTCTTGTCTCCTTCCAGCTTTCAGGAGAGGGCAATCACCAGCAATTAGTACAATCTTTAGAAAATCAAAACTTGCTGGTTCGGACAATCCGCAATCCCGACTGTGTACGCGCCTGCGTTCACTATTTCACCCTGCCATCTGACATTGACCAACTTGTTGAAGCCATTCAACAATTGAGTCAGTAGTTATCGATCGTTAGACCTTAGGAATTAGCAACTAGACTCATGACTAATAACTACTGATTACGAACGAATGACTGCTAAACATCCAATTTTATACATCGCTATCACCAATCATGGCTTTGGTCATGCAGTCCGGGCGGCATCCGTCGCGGCGGCAGTTCAGCAAATGTATCCGGAAATTTTGCTGATTCTGGTAACAACAGCACCCCGCTGGTTACTAGAATCTTATATTCCAGGGGATTTTATTCATCGCCCTCGCGGTTTTGATATCGGCGTTGTGCAAGCTGATAGTTTCGCAATGGATAAAGCTGCCACTTTGGAAAAAGTGCAACAAATTCGCGCCCAAGAGAAATCGATAATTGCCAGTGAAGTAAACTTTATCCGTCAAAACCGAGTAGGTTTGATTTTGGCAGATATTCCACCGCTGGCAGCGCCAATTGGCAAAGCGGCTGGGATTCCTTGCTGGATGCTGAGTAATTTTGGCTGGGACTTTATCTATCGGGCGTGGGGAGGAGAGTTTATTGCAATTGCGGATTGGATAAGCGAATGTTATGCAAAGTGCGATCGCTTGTTTCGCTTGCCCTTCCACGAATCGATGAGCGTTTTCCCACAGCTCGTCGATGTCGGTTTAACCGGCGGCACTCCTCGCCACAGCGCAGACACACTACGATCTAAATGGGGAATTACCACACCAACCGAGCAAACCATCTTGCTCACCTTCGGCGGTTTAGGGTTACAAGAAATTCCCTACGACAATTTGCTGAAGTTTTCCGATTGGCAATTTATCACCTTTGACCGGAATGCACCCAATTTACCAAATCTTATAAAAATTACAGACCAATCTTACCGCCCAGTCGATTTTATGCCAATATGCGGGCGCGTCGTTTCCAAACCTGGATACAGCACTTTTGCCGAAGCTTTGCGATTGGGAGTACCCATTGTGACGCTAACACGAGAAGACTTTGCCGAAGCGCCTCTGCTACTTGAAGGCATCCAAAATTATACCTATCATCAAATTCTACAACCTGCTGAGTTCTTCCAAAGCAACTGGGAGTTTCTCCATCAACCAATGCTTCCACCCCATCAATCTCAGATGGTGGCGACAGATGGAACCGAAGCGATCGCCCGTGCTGTCGTCAGCTATTTCCAAAACCGTTAATTTTTTCGAGCCGCCATGACTCATTACCAACAGATCCTGACCGTTCAAACTCCTGGCAAATCTTTATACAAAATCACGCCCAAAGTTCAAGCGATCGTTGCAGATTCGCGTATACAGACTGGACTTTGCACCCTGTTTTTGCGTCATACCTCAGCCAGTCTGCTGATTCAAGAAAATGCCGATCCAGATGTTCTCAAAGATTTAGAGAACTTTTTAACAAAACTCGTGCCGGAAAGCGATCGCTACTTCCACAATGCGGAAGGCCCTGATGATATGCCAGCTCACATTCGCACTGCTGTGACTCATACTTCTGAACAAATCCCCATCGCTGGCGGTAAATTGCTATTGGGAACCTGGCAGGGAATCTATATTTGGGAACATCGGCAGCGCGGTCATTATCGAGAAATTGTTGTTCACATCGCGGGTGACTAAGCTAGATGAGCGTTCCAAAACGCTAGTGACTTCAATCCGTAACAGCGACACAACTTTGTAACTAGCGATTGATTGCTTCTGGGTGGCGCTCGGCACTGCTGGTTTCTACTTCTATTGGGTCTTGCTCGACAGGAAGTAATTTGAGCAGCTGTAAACCCAAAAGAATCAAATAAAGAGGATTAAGTAACCAATAGCGCTTCCACAAGCGTTTGGGTTCCTGTAAAAAGCGGAAAAGCCATTCTAAACCCAAGCTTTGCATCCAAAACGGAGCTTCAGGAATGTTGCCAGAATGAAAATCAAAAGCAGCACCCACCGCAACGATCGGACAATCTAGCTGATGGCGATGATTAAAAGCCCATGCTTCTTGGCGCGGACAACCCAAAGAAACAAAGACAATTCCCGCGCCAGATTCCCGAATTTGTTTAGTGTATGCCGCATCTTCTTGCGGCGTTAAAGGGCGAAACGGAGGAGAAACTGCTCCGGCAATTATCAAGCTGGGAAATTTTTCTTGTAGATTCTTCTGTAAAGTTTCTAGAACTGCTTCCGTAGAGCCATATAGAAAAATACTTATTTCTTTAGCAGCAGCTTGTTCGCAAATATTTAACATTAGCTCTGGACCCCGCACCCGCTCCGGGAGTATCTCTTCATCACGATTACGAAGAAGATTGAGCGCCCAACGCACCGGCTGACCATCAGGGGCAACCAGAGTAAACTGATTGAGTTGATAGCCATGACCGTCTGGGTCAAGATAACCGGAGGTAATGCTATGGACATTCACTGCTGCAACGGTACAAGATTGGCGTAATTGGGCACTTTGAATAATCAAATCCGTGCAGTCTTTATATTTAGTACGACTGACTCCAATTCCCAATATATTTGTCTTAATTGGAGTTGTTTTTAAAGTTCGGGTGTTCATCTTGACCTTGAACTCACATATATTTTGTAGAGCGATCATAATTTACCTTTGCAGTATAACTTTGCAAGTACTTTTACGAAATTTATTTTTAATGATTTTTAAGTATTGCTCTTTGAAAATAGGGCAAAAACTGAATCAGCTAGCTGTAGCTTAAGATTTCTATCTCTATTTTTTTATTCCTCAGTGAAATAGGTAATTTATTACCAACTTTTATTTTTTATTTCATCAGCAAAATTGCTGAATTCAAATTGGTAGACGGGAAATGATTTTATCAACTTGGCTAGGTTCTTTCACTGTCTTTCACTTCTCCTTAGAGTTTTCAAGGAGTGATTATTTTCTCGTCGTTAAAGGAAAATAAATGGCTCTGATTCTAAGAAAAGTTAGGAAGCGAGCGAGCCGCGAAGCGTCTAGGGGCATTTTTGCCGAAAGCAAAGCAACCACAGACCTTACAGCCTTCATGCAGACAAGTTTATGCGAGAGTGCAGTGGCAATATATGCGTGTAATCACTGAAACCTGGAAGGGACACTCACAAATATTCAGTGATGTTCCTCACGCAATATAGACAGGAAATTAGGGAGGATGATAACAGAAGAGTTCTCACAAGCCTTTTGTCTGTCAAGTCGGCATCCGAGATTAACCGAGCAAAGAACAAAAAATAGCGATCGCGCGTCAATGATTAAGTAAGTCTAACGGTCAAAGTTTCTAGAAACGCTCAAATCTCACAGCCAGCATCCGGTAAAAGCAGAGTCGCAGTTGTAGATAAAGGACAGACAGTTAAATTTAGCTTTTTGAAGACTTGAAAACGTAACACAGGAGAAGCATCATGAATGTATCCCAGTATACAGTAAAAAATATTTCCCTGACAAGCTGGTTCTGGATGCCTCAAGAAGAGGTTTCCCAAAAGGTAGCCCCGATTCAACAACCCACAAAAGCACGGACGCGGTTGAACTTCCTGCAACCTCTGCGCGAGTGGATTGACAACATACAAGTGCGCGATCGCGAACTCGCTCATCGCCTGTGCAAGTCAATCCCCTCCCAGTGCCCCTTTGAGCGCGATATCAAAGTATTTGGTCGCACCCTGTTTCACATTCCTCCAATGTGCAAGCTGAATCCGCTTTACGAAGAAGTCGTAAGCCTGCGTTTCCGGGCACTATGCTATCTAGCAGATGAATGTGGAGAAGATGTCACCGCATACTGCTAAGATTCCTTCTCAGGCGTCTTAAATTAAAGACGTGAAGATTCTGTGCATTATTGATAAGACATCATGGCTATCATTGCCCTGAGAGGCTGGTATCTCCAAGAGTATGAGCCGATTAAAGAATTAGAGAAACGTCCCCACGATCTGCGATTGAGCAAAAATAGCTTGCTGAAGTCTGGATTACGGGCAGATTTTTTAGAAGACAGCCAGGATGTTAAGCGCTCAGCTTGGTTTGGTCGTTATCTAGAAGGGGAATCGGTAGAGTTTTACATCGAAGGCAGCGGTGGCTACATAATCTCCAACATTGACCTGACAAGCCACGAGATTTATTTCACTAAACAGACGGTGATGGCGAATCTGGAACCGATTATCTTCCTCTGCCATCAGACTGAATATGCGGCGTCGAGTGAAGCCCTGCGAGAGGGACTGGCTAACGCCCTAGAAGCATTAAACACGCGATCGCGTCTTCCTTTGACGCTAGAAGTATCCAACCGCCCCACAGGTGCCTCAAATCGCCTCAACACCACGCAGATGCGAAAAATTCGGAAGAGTCTGCTATTTGTTGCTGATGGGACACCTATCACTAGCATTTCCAGGGAAGAAACGCCCCTACTCATTCCCAGTCCGAATGTTTGTGTAGAAATTGGCTACGCCTTTCAAAGTAAGCGTTCTGAACAAATTCTGCTAGCTCAAATGGAGCGTTCGGAGATGTCGGGACAGTTTCCCTTTGACCTTCCCAACCATCAACAACTGTTGTTTAACAGTGCGTCGGAACTGCATCAAACTTTACCGCCCCTGCTAGAAACCCTGCTGCATCGGTTTAATCTATTTTCCTAGTCATTCGTCACTGGTCATTACAGTATATAAATTTCAACCTGTGAAAACAGGTTCTAGCCGTGAAGCCTGAATTTTAATTCAAGGCTCTGAAGCCAGTGCTATTCGTCATTCGTTGGTCGCTACAGACTAATAACGAATGACCTTTTGAGAAAATTCTGTAGAAATAGCCTGTTATTTTCGACCATTCTCAGCTCATAATAATCAGGACGGATTGAAAATCAATCGACTGTATGCCGAGAACTCCCACCGAATACGCTGTACACCTGATGATAGAAGGTGGTCACAAAGCAGAAGTGCGTTTTGCAACCATTCAAGAGTTTCAGAAGTGGTACAGCGGCGAGCTGATGCCCAAAGCCGCCTCCACGGACTTTATCAGTGTGCCGATCAAAAATATCCAGGGCGAGTACATGGTTATACGTCCCGTCAGCATTAGGGCAATCCGAGTGGAACCTGTCTTCGCCGGAAGTGTCGATAGAAGTGACTACGAATAGCTATCACTTTCCCTTTTGGTGTAAGTAATGAGAAAGACATTGGCTTTACTGTCCCTGAGTTTTGGTGTAACTCTGGGAAATGTCACTTTGCCTGCCCTCGCTAAAGATCCCCTGTCCGTTCCGCTGATACCAGTCAACTCAAACCTTTTAAATCTCGTCTGTTGCCGGTCAGATGCACTGGGACTTGATGAGCAAATCTGGGGGCAAAACGGTCAAGCCGGAGACCGAAAAGCTTTAATCGCCTCGATTGATAACAGTCTGCGATATTTACAGACAAACAGTGCCGCTCAAGCCTACCAGCAGTATCCGGTGCCGGGAATTACCCGCGATCGCGTCCGCCGATCTTTGGTTCGCTTTCGGCAGCTAGTTCTCAACTCTGGTTCGGCTGCCGAACTGCAAGCCGCAATCAAGCGTGAGTTTGTCTTGTACCAGTCTGTAGGCAAGGACAATAAGGGGAACGTTCAGTACACCGCCTACTACGAACCAACCTATACAGCCAGCCGCAAGCAGACGGCAGAGCATCGTTATCCTCTCTATGGGATGCCGTCAAACTTCAACTCTTGGCCCAAACCCCACCCCACACGGGTTCAGCTAGAAGGGGAGGATGGCTTGCTGGGAGCGAACAGTCCGCTAAAAGGGCTAGAAATCGCTTGGATGAGCGATCGCCTGGAAGCCTTCTTGGTGCAAATCCAAGGCTCTGCTCAGCTCCAGATGACTGATGGAAGCGTGATGACGGTCGGTTATGCAGGTGGAACCGATTACCCCTACACCAGTGTTGGGAAAGAACTCGCTAAAGATGGCAAACTGCCCCTATCCGGTCTGACGTTACCTGTGCTGATCAAATACTTCCAGCAAAATCCTTTGGAGCTGAGTAACTATATCCCGCGCAATCAGCGCTTTGTTTTCTTCAACGAAACTAATGGTGCCCCAGCGATGGGAAGCGTTGGGGTGCCGGTGACACCTGAGCGTTCGATTGCGACGGATAAATCTTTGATGCCTCCGGGTGCTTTAGCTTTAATTCATACAAGAGTTCCCTACTTTAATCGTGCCGGTAAGATCGAACAGCGTCTGGTGAGTCGCTACGTACTCGACCAGGATAAAGGAAGTGCAATTCTGGGTCCCGGTCGCGTAGATTATTTTATCGGAACGGGTAAACGGGCGGGTGATCGCGCGGGTGTCACCGGCGGCAACGGGCAACTGTATTACCTGCTGCTAAAACAGTAAATTTTTTAGCGTCCCCCAACCTAAGAAATTGAGGCGATCGCGTCCTAATCCTACCTAGAAATTAAAAGTAAAAAGGCAAAAGTAACAAGTTTTTACTTTTGCCTTTTTAAGTTTTTACTCTTTCCTTGTGTCCTATTTAGTTGAACTCAATCCAAAAATCACTTCTTGAATTGGTCTTCAGAACCGTGCGTGAGACTTTCACCTCACACGGCTCCTCAATGATTTGAACTTTGTCATTAGCACTTCTCATTTACCATTCCTCTAGTGCCTTAAATTCGTTCTCTAACCATATAGAGTGTGTATGGTCGTGGCAATGCCCGTGTAGCATTGATAGGTTGCTGTTTTTGTTGTTGTTATGGTTTTCGTCAATGTGATGTATTTCCATGACATCTCCCATGTTAAAATTAAGCCCACAACGGCTGCATTTACCCTTTTGCCTTCTTAGTAGGAAGGCGGCATCTTTTGAAATACCGGGATATTTTGCTAACCTGCTACTCCAGTACACCCAGTTTCCATCGAAGGGGCTGCTATTACCTTTGACTTTTGTATATCTGAGTATGGGTGTATCCGCTATTTCGAGCAGTCTTGCCTCCTTCGTGGAGTTCGTAAACACCCACTTCTCAGTACCTATAGTCTTCCAGTATTTTGCTTTTACCCAAGATGTTCCTTTGTTATGGTGCCTAAATTCCGCCCAACTTTTAAGCTGTGAGAATAGTAAGTGATCTGCTTTTGCAAAAGCATCTTTGCTTACTACTGTTGAGTAATAATTTGCCCATCCACGCAGTATGAGATTCAGTCTTTTGATTACCTCAGGCTGGGGAGCAGCTTTCATGGAACCAATTATTTCGGCAGTTTTACTCAACAACCTCTTTATTGCTTCATTGTTGGGTTTGATGAGGGTCTTAAATCCAAGCAATTGTCCATTGGTGTTTTTGCCAGAGTGATTTTTTCCTTGTGGATATTGTCTGACATTAAAACCTAGGAAATTGAAGCCTCTATTTTCTTCATACTTTTGGAGGGTATGAGAAGTTCGGGTTTTACTTGGTTTTAGTTCCAAGCCCATGTCTTTTAACCAGTCTGATGCTATCTGCTGACATCTTTGGACAACGGATAAATCTTCGTGTAATATTACGAAGTCGTCGGCATATCGAATAACGGCAGGGCTTGGAATCGTTACCGTTTTACCATTTACCAAGAGATTTCTTTTGGGAAACGCCTGAGTAATTCGATTTTCCAATCCGTGAAGGGCAATGTTTGCTAGGAGAGGTGATATTACGCCTCCCGGTGGTGTGCTCTTAGATGTATGACTATATGCTTCTTTCCTTTCGGAGTAGGCTTTCCAGTCTATTACCCCTGCTTTTAACCAAGCCTTTATTTGATGGCGAATGGTGGGGGATGTATTTAATTTTCTAAGCAGAGCTTCATGATTAATGCTGTCGAAGCACTTAGCAATATCAGCGTCTAATACAAATTTGGCTTTGTACCTGATTGTATTAAATATTGCTTCTATTGCGTCATGACATGAGCGCCCCGGTCGGAAACCGTATGAGTTAGGCTCGAATTTTGCCTCCCATTCTGGCTCTAATGCTAGTTTTACCAATGCCTGCAACGCACGGTCTGCCATCGTTGGAATCCCTAATGGTCGCTCCTCTTTTGTTCCGGGTTTGGGAATCCATACCCTTCTCGTTGGTCTTGATTTTTGGGATAGTTTCAGGTTTTTAACTAGGGCTAGCCTTTGGATGGGCGTAAGTGATTTTATTCCATCTACTCCGGCTGTCTTTTTGCCCCTGTTTTCCTGCGTTACTCGACGTACAGCTAAACATTTTGCCGACCAGGATTTTATCAGTAGTCTCTGGAGTTTGTGGACTGTTTTGACATCACCACGTTGAGAAGCTTGATAGATGCGCTTTTGGAGCTTAAAAACACTTCGCTCAAGCTTACGCCAAGGAATTGTTTCCCATACATACATCGACTTGTCAGCCGTGTTCATGTCTTTTGTACTCTACTTAGTACCTCTATCTTTCAAATCATCGTGTCTCTGTCTGCATATCCTCGTCATTACAATGAGGCATTAGCTTTTGAGACAATCCTGCCCTTGCATCACTTGCGCTGGTTACTTCTCAGATATCTACCTTTTCTGAGAGTGAAGCAAGGGTTAAAACGTTCCTAACAATCATTTGATTGAACTTTTAGGATGATACTTTCCACCAGGTTTAATGGGAGTGCATACTGGTCAACCGTACATTTGCCAGCCCCGATATCCTGTGACATTTTGTCTGTTGCGTGTCAACCTATTTTCGCAACGTCGAGCTGATGGTGGTTAAAGTGTATCTTTGCTTTCGCTATCCATGAGTTCTCGCTTGACAGTGTTCCAGATTAGGTTTCTAGGTTCTTGCCTTTTTCCCTTGCTCACCACCGTATGATTACCAGTCATATAGCAGCAGGGAATGCAGTCACTCTTAGCACTTAGAGGATGGGACTTGAACTTTCTAGGTTACTCATTCTCACCCATATGATTGTTAAGTTATCCAGAGCATTTCTCTAACCGAGAAATTTCATCCGGTGGTCAATCCTTTGATGATTCCATTCCTCGGTTAGAGGTTCATAAATACCATCAATTTCTGACCAAACGTTTCGCACATAAGGAGGTTCGCCGTACTCAAATTCATCGTGATAATCGTATGAACTAGACACCCCTGCCATCTCCATTTTGGGCGCGAGGGTTTCCTCTTTCGGTTTTTCTTTTCCGAAGTCTTGGTACTCCTCAAAAGTTTTGCAGATAAGCACAGACTCCTCAGAACTGGAAGAAATTAGATATTCTGTTAAATTCTTAGCAGTAGGATGCTCGTAATCTACTGTACTAGCCACCAGAGCCGTATTTGTGCCACTGCCCCTTTCCTCCATTTCAATTAACGGACAAAAAATTCCATGAGCGTGAAACAACGGTCCTTTTGGTGTTAAAGGCTGCTTGCGATACTGAGCATAAGCCTTTTCCAATTCAGCAATAAATCCACCGACGACTTGACCTTGTTTCATCTCGCAGTAGGATTTTCCAAAACTAGCACCTGCTGCACCATTCACCGTCAATTGCAGTGGCAAGTAATGCAAAAGCTTTTGTTTCTCCCCGACTAAAAAAATCAAGTGGCGAGTGAACGTCTTAAACTTGAGCTTGTCTGCCAAGAAAGCATCGTAGTTATCTTTAAACGTACCCAATTTCATCCCAGTTTCACGGTCTTTCACAGACAATGGCCCCCGCCGCACGATGACTAAGCGGGGGGTAGTAGTGATAAACAGCGTTTCGACTCCGGTGCTAAACTCATGCTGCACCTGGTCCCAAGTGGCATCCGGTTTAAAGCCAACCGCATTAGCGTTATCTAGCTTAATTGCCAATCCGTGCGGCTGGATGCCAGTTTTCCCATATCGAGGATTGATCATCTGGCACCAAGGGATCACTTGAGAAGGTGGTGCGTTGAACTTGTCGTCGTCGAAGTCAAAATTCGCAGATGCGTTCATGGTCTTAGGCATCCAAGTCGTGTGCTGATCAAGTTTACAAGTCTGGAGCAAGTGGTGATATCCGAAAAGATACCGTAGAAATGATAAAAGTAACACAAGTGCAGCTAACCGGGTTTACTGACACCCTTACTCCAGTTGAATGCCAGCAAGAAGCAGTGTTTCTTAGAACAGCTTGCTAGGATCGAACCAGCACAGTAGGAAGAGGTTCTTTGCGTTCTGAGTGCAGGAACGGTTGTCCAGTCAGAAGATTTGGGGGAGGTGCTGCTGGATTATCCCTCAACAAACGGATTGAAAAGCGTGGTTGAAAGGGCAGGCAATTCAGAAAAGGAGCGATCGCACTTTTCTTCTGTGCCCTTTTCGCATCTACTCTATATACCCTGTTTGCATCACAGACAAATTTTTGCTTTTTCAGTAGATTTTTAGCCCAAACGTGTATCATAGACTACAGATACTTGTCTCAAAATATCCGATGCAAAGACAGGTTGACTATTGCATAGCAGCCAGGAAGGGTTAATATTTACTATCCTTTACCAAAGATATTGATATTGATAAAACTTCGTTGGTTTTATCAAAATCTACAACATGGAAACATCCTTTGAACTAACCCTGCAAATCGTTATCACGGTTGTTGCAGGTATCAGCGCCCAGGTTTTAGCCCAATATCTTCAGGTTCCTAGCATCGTCTTTTTGCTGCTGTTTGGCATTCTCCTGGGACCTGATGGCTTGCGCCTGCTACACCCGCATTCTCTAGGTACGGGCTTAGAGGTCATTACTGCTCTGGCAGTGGCAGTGATTCTGTTTGAGGGGGGGCTGAACCTAGAGCTGAGAGAGTTGGGCAAGGTTTCCGGCAGCCTGCGAAACTTAGTGACGCTGGGAACGCTGATCACGCTTCTGGGCGGCGGTATGGCAGCTCACTGGCTGGGTGAATTTCCCTGGCCTATCGCTTTTCTCTACGCTTCCTTAGTGGTCGTAACGGGACCAACCGTGATCAGTCCTCTGCTGAAACAGGTGCAAGTAGATCGGCAAGTGGCAGCACTTCTGGAAGGAGAAGGCGTCTTAATTGACCCAGTAGGGGCTATTTTGGCTGTCGTCGTGCTGGACACCATTTTGAACGCCGATACCGACCCCATCGAAGCTTTCATCGGTCTCGTCTTACGCTTAGGCATCGGCGGCGGCATTGGCGTTGTCGGTGGCTGGTTGATGGGTTGGATTATCAAACGCGCCAAGTTTCTTTCAGAAGACTTAAATAACCTGGTCGTTCTGGCTGGGTTGTGGGGCTTATTTGGTTTGGCGCAAACAATCCGCAGTGAGTCGGGGTTAATGGCAACCGTGATGGCGGGAATTGTTCTGGGTGCCTCCTCAATCCCAGAAGAACGGATGTTGCGGCGATTTAAAGGACAATTAACGATTCTTGGCGTTTCGGTTTTGTTCATCCTGCTGGCAGCTGACTTGTCCATCGCAAGTGTATTTGCGCTGGGGTGGGGAAGTTTGTTTACAGTTCTGGCACTGATGTTTATCGTGCGACCGATAAACATCGGCTTATGTACCTTCAATAGCGACCTGAACTGGCGGCAGAAGCTGTTTTTGTGCTGGATTGCTCCTAGAGGAATTGTTTCGGCGTCGGTTGCTTCTCTATTTGCCATTTTTCTGACCCAGCGGGGCATCAACGGCGGCGATTCTATCAAAGCGTTGGTCTTCCTCACGATTATCCTGACCGTATTTTTGCAAGGACTGACAGCACGTTGGGTTGCTCGTTGGCTGCAAATCAACCTCCAGGAAGCAACGGGCGCTGTGATTATTGGTTGTAATCCCTTAAGCCGCCTGATTGCCCGTTTGTTTCAGGAACAAGGAGAGTCTGTAGTGCTGATTGACACAGACCCCGAAGCGTGCCAAAAAGCAGAGCAGGAAAATCTGCGGGTATTTTTAAGCAGTGGTTTGGATACGGAAGTTCTGGAAGAGGCGGGACTCGACTCAATGGGAACCTTTCTGGCAATGACGAATAATGGGGAGGTGAATTTAGTGTTGGCGCAGCGTGCTTCTGAGGAGTTTCGTCCTCCTCGTGTGTTGGCAGTATTTCCCCAAGCGAATACACCGACTAATAATAGTAAGGTTCACCAAGCTTTCATTCCTAATTTATCAATTAAGAATTGGAATCAATACCTGAACGATGGACAGGTGAAGTTAGGCAAAACGTCACTCAAAGAGCCTGGTTTTTCGTTTCAACAAGCTCATCTACAAGCCTTAATTCGTTCCGGGGAGCTAGTACCCTTACTATTTTTACGGGAGGGGCGTTTCCAAGTGGTACCTGCGACAGAGGATTGGGAAGCGGGAGATCAGATTATTTATGTGCTGCATGACCCTCGACCAAAACTCTTGAAGCGTTTATCGGGTGCGAGTCCATCTTCTCGTTTGGCGCTAGAGAAACTGCCGGAAGTTGAAGAGGTACCCATCTCATCTGCAAGTGTAGGTGTCCTTTTGGGAGAACTCAAACCAGAACCTCAAACAGAACCTACAGAAGCTTGACACAAGACAGTCGCGACTATGCCAATCTGCCTGGAAAGCAAGAAAAGCGATCGCATATTCTTGCACTTGGCGGTTGAAACCGCACAGCGACAGCAAGCACACAACCGAAACCTTCCAGGAGCAGGCTACTAAGTGGAACTAGATTTGAGACTATAAATTTGCTATTTCTGTGACTCAGCACTGCTAAGGCTGAGAGATTTGGGATCGTTCTGTGCTTGCGCGGATTCTGACTCGGCAGCTAAGTTAGTGGCAGCTAATTTTATCTGAAGCTGCTTTTGCTGTCTTTCCTGGACTAATAACCCGCCTAGATGAATCAGTGCGATCGCGATCGCTCCCACGGATAAAATGTAGCTGTGTAGGGTGTAGAGGTGTTCGACAGTAGCTGTAGTAATGGCTCCACCACCTGTAACGATGTCTCGCAGCTGGGAGCCAATAAAAGGAATGGCTTCGATAGTTCCCAGTTCGATGCTCAGACGCCAGTAGCCGAGTTGAGTCCAATCGAGAATCATCGCCGTCCAACCGAGCGCGATCGCGGTTAATGTCAATAGAATGCCACTAATCCACGCAGTTAACCAACTATTCGTAAATTGTCGCCCCAGAAACATCACGACAATTTCGATTAAAGACACTGCAATTAACCCATTTCCCGCGAGATCGTGAACGCGGAGAATCACCCAGCCATTGGAAACTTCATTTGCGATCGCTTGCAGGGAATCATAAGCACCACCCGCCGCCGGTTCGTAGTAGAAAGCTAACAGAATTCCAGTCACAGCAGCGATTAGGCTCAAGGTTAGAATCCCAACAGCCAGGATCGTAGCCAGACGCCGAAGGACAAATTCATACTGCTCGGTTTTCATGGCTAAACTTTACTTTTCTTAACATTAGTCAAATGCTAGCCAGTTACAGAAGGAATTTCGTTGTCCTAACAGCGTATGCCTAAAGGCTGAATCGTTGTGATGAGTCATGAGTGATTCGCCAACCGCCAATGACTCATCAGCATTACCCATGTCATGCCAAATACTCCACCCAAGACGGTAAAGCGACTGGCGAACCGTACCAAATTCCAGGAGTTCTGGGTGAGTGCTTGACACCTTCGATAACCAGATTGGTTGCTCCCTCCAGATGAGCGGCTTCAATCGGCGTAATCCCATCTCCCCAAGTGTTACCAATCCCACAGGTGAGTTTGTAACTGCTGTAGGCTAGCCACTGCCCCGGACGCCTCGCCCCGAAGATAGATTTACCGGCAACGCAGATGTAACGCACCGTTGAGTAGAAGGCTCCTGGATAGTTCATCTTGACAAAATCTAGATTTTTCCGCGTCCAGCGTTCCCCGCTGATATGGGGCGTTCCTAAGGTGACAAGCGTGGCAACAGAAGGGTGAGCGTGCCACAAACCAGCGTCTTCTGTGACATCTCCGTGAATAGAATAAGGTTTTTCCCCCAGGTAGATCCGGGAAATCCAGCCGCCAGCGGAGTGACCAATCAGGTTAAGCTGAGAAACGTTGTATTGCTGCAACATTTGTTTTACCGTGCGGTCGAGTTGCCGCAAAATCGGAATCATCGACCGTCCTCCTACAGTGGGCACCCAATCCCGACTTCGCAAGGGTACGGTTACAGTGGGGAAACCCGATTCTTGTAGAGATTGTTCGAGTGGACGGTAGGCGATCGCGCCTTCGAGATATCCGGGCAAAATGACAGTCGGTAAAGGCATTTGAGATTTTGGGTTTTGGCTTTTAGATTTTAAATTTTATTGTGCAATCAGGTATCTTGTACGGCATTGGCGTGGGTCCCGGCGACCCAGAACTGATTACTGTGAAGGGACTCGGCATTTTGCAACGGGTGCCGGTGGTGGCTTTTCCCGCTGGGTTACACGGTAAGCCAGGAATCGCTCAGCAGATGGTGGCTCAATGGTTGAATCCCCGCCAAGTGCAATTAGCGTTAACTTTTCCTTACGTACAAGAAAGCGAGATTTTGACTCAGGCGTGGCAAGTGGCAGCCCAAGAAGTCTGGCAATCTCTAAAATTGGGTCAAGATGTTGCTTTTGTCTCGGAAGGCGATGTCAGTTTCTATAGCACGTTTACCTATTTGGCGCAGACACTGCAACAACTGCATCCTGAAGTAATAGTGCAGACAGTGCCGGGAATCTGTTCCCCTTTGGCGGCGGCAGCGGTGTTAGGAATTCCACTGACAATTCGCGCTCAGCGCCTTGTTGTGTTACCAGCGATCTACACGGTAGGAGAGCTGGAAGCTGTTTTAGAATGGGCAGATGTGGTGGTGCTGATGAAAGTGAGTTCAGTTTACGAGCAAGTTTGGAAAGTGTTGCAGCAGCGCGGGTTGTTGGAACGTAGCTGGGTAGTGGAACGGGCAACGCTACCAGAGCAGGTAATTTATGCGGGGTTAAGCGATCGCCCGAATCTGAAATTGCCTTACTTTTCTTTATTAATTGTGCAAGTAAACGAGTCAGTAGATTAATTTCTTCAGGAACTTGAGGAAAGTGGCAACTTTTGGGCTTTTTTTCCAGTCTTGGCGATTGGGTCAGAGAACCTGAAAATTAACTTTTAAGCATTTTAGACTGAAATAATTGAGATTAAAATTCAGAATCTGAAACTAATATAAAAGCGGAGTGCTTGTTTTGATCGCGATCGCGTGCTTGCCGCACGTACCCACCTGACCTGATTCCCAGCCTGTCCTGTCGCTGAGGAGTGTAACTTACCTGCTATGTCCTATCTCTCATTCATTAGAAACCTGCCTGAAAAGTTAACTCAGCCGCCTCTGATTGCAGCTTTGGCTTCCGTGGGCATCCACGGAGTGCTGGCGATGACCCTTCCCAGTTTATCCGCGTCCTCCAAACCGGAAGAGCAGAAGCCGCGAGGGACTGTCAAAGTTGTGGAGTTAACACCGGCAGAGCAAAGCCGCATTCCGCAACTTGCACCGCCGCCCGTGTCGCTGCCACCCATTCCCAACCAAACCCAGCTGTTGCCACCTTTGCCGCCGCCGTCTTCCGTATTGCCGCCGATCCCTAGCTCCCCACCCTACAAATTTCCGCTGAACTCCACACCGCAACCTAACACTGGGGCTGGGTTGCCGGAGATTTTTCAGAGATCGAGCGATCGCCGTCAGCAAAGAGCTAGGCAAAATCCTTTCAATCCCAACAACCCAAACTTTATCGTAGGACGGCTTCCCGATCCCCCCAAAGTTCCCCAATCAGGTTCTCGGAAGGTGACACAGCAAGAGATTCGCCGTCGCCTGTTTCAGGGATTGCCCGCTGGTGTCCAGCCGGGGCAGGACGACATTTCCAGTCTGTTTCCGCCGCCACCGCCCACTTCCGATCAACAGACACCTTTCAACCCTTCTGAGGAATCTTCTGGAAAACAGCCCCCTATCGATTTTGGACAACAGACGCCTAGCAATCCCAAGCCACAGAGGTCAATTGATTTTGGACAACAGACACCGAATTCGGAATCACAAATAGCAGCGAATTCCGAACAACAAACGTCTAAAAATTCTGAGCAACAACCTCCAGCGACTTCCGGACAACAGACGCCTCCTCTTTCTCCACAACAAATAGCAATGGCGCGGCGCGAACTGCAACGGCAGCAAGTCCTTGCTGATATACGGCAGCAACGTCGAAACTACGCCTATGACGGAAATGGCACTCGTGATGACGATTACAGACAAAAGTTAGCGGGTTGGGGTTCTAGACTCAACAAAGTCCCATCGAAAGAACAAGAAATTACGCTGACTTCTCAATTTCGTGCGTGCTTTATTAAGAAGCCGGAAGCAACTGCTTTAGTTGGGGCGCAGGTGGATGCTAAAGGTAGTGTCACGACCGAACTGCTTAGGAGTTCTGGTTACAACATTTTGAATGAGAAAGCGCAGGAAGTCGTTAAGGCTCATTCCTTTGGTGCAAAGGAACAAGTTTATGTTGTTCAGGTCAAGTTTGCGTACAACGAAAAAGATTGTCCGCCGATGACAGCTTCACGAGAAGCTCGAAATTCTCAAGAAGCTCAAGATTCTAGAAAACCACGAGATTCTCAAGAATCCTCTGAGTCTCAAAAACCACGGGATTCTCAAAATTCCCAAAACTCACCTGCGCCGAGAAAACTACGAGATTCTCAAGAAGCTCAAGATTCTAGAAGACCACGAGATTCTCAAGAATCCTCTGAGTCTCAAAAACCGCGGGATTCTCAAAATTCCCAAAACTCCCCTGAGCCGAGAAAACCACGAGATTCTCAAAATTCCCAAAACTCCCCTGAGCCGAGAAAACCACGAGATTCTCAAGAAGCTCAAGATTCTAGAAAACCACGAGATTCTCAAGAATCCTCTGAGTCTCAAAAACCACGAGATTCTCAAAATTCCCAAAACTCCCCTGAGCCGAGAAAACCACGAGATTCTCAAGAAGCTCAAGATTCTAGAAAACCACGAGATTCTCAAGAATCCTCTGAGTCTCAAAAACCACGGGAATCTCAAGAATCCTCGGAGTCCAAAAAACCGCAAGATTCTCAAAATTCTCAAAACTCACCTGAGCCGAGAAAACCACAAGAATCTCCGGATTCTCAAAATTCTCAACAGACACCCTGAACATAGTTCACAAGAAGCGAAGACAGTATTAGACAGTCAGTTGGGTTGAGGAACGAACCCCAACCAATACTTATGCGTGTTGAGGTTCGTTCTTCAAGCTAGCCTACAACTCTCAATAAACTCAAAACTCACGTGGGAGTAAGCGGCTAGTGGTTGGAATCCATCTGGATTCATTAAAAGCGCCCTCTTGCAGGATAATAAACCCTTGGACTTTTGCGACTTCCTCTATGGCTTTAGATGCTTCCTTCTTGGCTCAGCTGCAAAATTCATCTGAGCGATTAATTCAGCTACTGGATAACTTTGCCCAAGCACGGGTGCTGGTTGTCGGGGATCTCACCCTCGATGAGTTTCTGACGGGTCAAGTGGAACGAATTTCTCGTGAAGCACCTGTATTGATTCTGCGCCACGAAAATACCCGGCAGGTGCCTGGGGGTGGAGCGAATGCCGTTTATAACCTGGCAACGCTGGGGGCACAGGTGAAGGTGGCTGGATTAGTCGGAAAGGATGACCAGGGGCAAGCATTGCGCCATATCTTTGAGGCAGCTGGAATTGATACCAGTGGAATGTTGCTCGATCCAGACCGCCCGACGGTGACGAAAACCCGGATTTCTGGTCATGCTCGGCAGTCAGTGACTCAGCAGATTGTGCGCGTTGACCGGAAATCGGATGAGTTGCCAGATCAAGATTTGCAGCTACAGCTTGCTGAGTATATTCAGCAACATCTAGATACAGTGGATGCAGTAGTTTGCTCAGATTATGGCGATGGCGTTTTTACTCAGCCTGTAATTGAGGCGGCGTTGTCTCACCAGAAGACAATAGTGGATGCTCAAGTCGGTCTCCAAAGATACCAAGGGGCGACGCTGTTTACGCCAAATTTGCCGGAGGCGGAGCAAGCGGTAGGGTACGCGATCGCGTCTGGGCAAATCACCCAAGCTGGACGCGACCTCTTGGCACTGACTCAAGCTCAGCAAATGCTGATTACTCGCGGTGAAGAGGGGATGAGTTTGTTTGACCGCGGCGGGACGGAGCAGCATATCCCAGCGTTCAACCGTACCGATGTGTTTGATGTGACTGGCGCTGGAGATACTGTGGTAGCGGCGCTGACGCTAAGCTTAGTTGTTGGGGCGTCATTCTGGGAAGCGGCGGTTTTGGGAAATTTGGCGGCTAGTATCGTGGTGCGCCAATTTGGAACGGCAACCACCAGTCCAGAAGAGATGAAGGCGGCTTTACTGGCGTTGTTAGAAGAAGAATAAACGAACCGCCAAGACGCAGAGTCCGCAGAGGGAAGAAAAGGAGAGAGTTTGATGAGAGGAAGCCGTCGGTTGTTGGTGACAGGTGGGGCTGGGTTTATTGGTTCCAATTTTGTGCATTATTGGGGTAAGGCTTACCCTGACGATCGAGTGGTGGTACTAGATGCGCTCACTTATGCAGGGAATCGCTATAATTTGGCGTCCTTGGAGGGGCAAGAAAATTTTCGGTTTGTCAAGGGGGATATTTGCGATCGCGCTTTATTAGACTCACTCTTACAAGAAGAAAATATTGATACAGTGGCTCACTTTGCTGCTGAATCCCACGTTGACCGCTCAATTCTAGGTCCCGGTGCCTTCATTCAAACAAATATTGTCGGCACATTCACCCTACTAGAAGCTTTTCGGAAACATTGGGAAGGAAGGCAAGAGGGGATATTTCTTCATGTTTCCACTGATGAAGTCTACGGTAGCCTAAACCCCAGCGATCGCGCATTTACAGAAACAACGCCCTATGCTCCGAATAGTCCTTATTCTGCTTCAAAAGCGGGTAGCGATCACTTAGTCCGCGCCTATCACCACACCTACGGCGTCCCCACCATTATCACCAATTGCTCTAACAATTACGGCCCTTATCAGTTTCCTGAAAAGCTAATTCCCTTGATGTGCATCAATATTTTAATCGGCAAATCTCTGCCAGTTTATGGAGATGGGCAGAACATACGGGATTGGCTGTATGTAGGCGATCATTGTAGCGCTTTGGATGTAGTGATTCATCGCGGCAAACTGGGCGAAACCTACAATATTGGCGGCAATAATGAAGTTAAAAATATTGACTTAGTGAATATGTTGTGCCAGCTAATGGATGAATTAGCCCCTAATTTACCCGTGCATCCTTGCAAAAAATTGATCGCATTTGTGAAGGATCGACCGGGGCACGATCGTCGCTATGCGATTGATAGCACTAAATTAAAAACTGAGTTAGGGTGGACTCCTTCTGTAACGGTTGAAGAAGGTTTACGACGCACTGTTGAATGGTATCTCACTCACCGCAATTGGTGGGAACCGTTACTGTCTGAGGAGTACCAAGCTTATTATCGCCAGGTTTATGTTTCTTAAAAATTTCCTACCTTAACGCGAATGGCACTGATTTAAGAGCCGTAAAATAAATTTCCGGCTTCACCACGCAAACCCATTGAAACAAATTGAAATCGCTATCCAGTTGGCTTTAGCTAACTTTAGGGATTAGCTAGCCCGAAATTTGTTTCAGGGCAGAGCTGTGGGTAACGCTAAGCTTAAGCCAGTGCAATTCGATTTAAATTTCTTATGCCCCAGATCCAAAGGGCCAAGTTGTGTATAAGAATACGCTCACGGCGGCGATCGCGAGTAATCCCTGAATCAAATTCCCAATCAGCGAACCCACCACAATGCCTATCCCGGCTTTCAGTGCTAGCTTGATTCTTGGCTCAAATTCTAAATCGCGTCGGTAGAGAAACTCTCCAGTAATCGCTCCCAGTAGCGGTCCAATCAAAATTCCGATTAGTGGCCCCGCAACTAGAAAAGCGGGTAACAATCCCAAAAAGCCCAACACCAAGCCAACAATGGCTCCAATCTGCCCCCACTTGCTAGCCCCTGCTTGTTGCGCCCCCAAGTAGGTTGCTAAGAGATCGACGCCAACGCTAAGTAGCAACACTAGGATAGCAACGCCCAGCGCCACAGACACGCTGCTAAAACTGTGAACGGCTCCCCAAACCACAATAGCAATCACAATCAAGCTAGTTCCAGGAATGCCGGGAACCACTGCGCCCACGACGCCAACGAGCATGAGGACAACGAGAAGCCAGTAGAGAATCGTCATGGATATTTAAATTCCAGCGGGTGCAACATCATCTAAGTGGTAGCTGAGAGTAACGTCTAGTTTTTCAGCAATCCCAGCTATCCAGTTTTCATCTTGCTTGGTGTAACTGCGCGGAGCATTGGCACCTAAAATCAAGACGCCTTGATTGCCAATCGGCTGACAGATCGCTCCTTGAGTATTCTCTGGTAGATAGTCAAATTCAATCCGTCCTGGGTATATTTTTAGAGCCACTAGATAAACGGGTTTTTGTTTTTCCAACACCCGCTGTAGAATCGGCCCTGGTTTTACTTCTGGGTTGACGCCTAAGATACCCCGCCGCAACAACACTCGTCCTTTGTACCAAACGACGAGCGATCGCGTCCCAGTGTTCGCGAGCAACAGATGCGATGCCCAAGCCAGTTCTATCTTTACGGCTTCCGGTAAGTCGGGTGCTAGTTCAAACCCTTCCTCGCCGATCAATTCGACAGCTTCAGGCGATCGCGGCTGTACTTGCTGCCACAGCAACCCCGTTAAAATTAACACCGCACTGATTATCACGCCCAACGCATCCGAACGAGCTTGAGAATCCGCTAGCTGCGGTGTCAATAAACGGTTAATCAACAGCAGCACCCCTGCCAACCCACCAACCACAAGAGGGAGTTGTCGTAGAACCTGATTTTGATCTGGCTTAGCCATTTTCTTAGTGCTGAGGATTAAGGGCTGAGGAATGAGTAGGAATAAAAGAGTAGAAATTTTCTCACCTTTTAACGTAATTCATTCTTCATCCTTCAGTTCAGAGTTCATCCGGCTCAATGATCCGTTGAAACAGATAGCCAGTGCCTCGCGCCGTCAGTATTAGCTCTGGATTGCTTGGATCGTCTTCCAACTTTGCCCGGAGTCGTGAGATATGCACATCCACCACGCGAGTGTCTACGTGGCGTTCTGGCGTATATCCCCAAACCTCTTGCAAAATCTCAGAACGGGAAAAAGGTTCTCCAGAACGGCTGACTAACAACTCCAGCAAGCTGAATTCCATTCCGGTGAGTCGAATCCGCTCATCGCCTTTATAGACTTGCCGCTTATTGGTGTCAATCTTGATATTCCCGACATGGATGACCCCAGAACTGGGAATCCCAGAGGCACCCGTTTTGTCTACCCGCCGCAACACAGAGCGGATGCGGGCTTCCAGTTCCTTAGGGGAAAAAGGCTTGACAACGTAATCATCTGCACCCAGCTCTAAACCAGTGATGCGGTCGGCGACATCCCCTAAAGCCGTTAGCATGATAATTGGCACATCCGATTCCTTCCGCAATTCCTGACAGACGCCGTAGCCATCTAGCTTTGGCATCATCACATCCAAAACTACTAAGTCAGGAGTGGCATTGCGAAAGGTATCCAGCGCTTCTTCTCCATCGGCAGCCGTCACGACATCGTAGCCAATCATGGAAAGGCGCGTTTCCAGAATGCGACGGATGCTAGCTTCATCGTCAACTACCAGAATTTTTTCTTTATGGCTTTCCAAGCTCGTCAACGCTCCTTAAGTTCCGATTTCTAATCGTTAATTTTAGATACCATTACATTAAGATATCATTCTGTTTAGTCGGTTTGGAAAGCCTGAAATCCTCACAGTTGCTGGATTTTTATATTCTCTTATTCCTTGCGATTTATTAAGATTCTTTAACAAATCGAGAATGGTGCATGGCAAAGCCGCGAACTAACTATGTTTGTAACGAATGTGGGTCAGAATCTTCACAATGGTTTGGCAAGTGTCCCACCTGCGGCACCTACAACTCCCTGGAAGAGCAGTTTGTGTCCCAGCTTAATTCTTCCCTTCCCAGCCGGGGTTTGCAAAGCTCACAGCGCAATGGAAAATTAGCTGCCAAAGCGCCCCAGGCGAGAGCATCGCTGACATTCGCGCAAATTACCGACAAGTATCAGGAGCGCTGGACTTCTGGTTATGGAGAATTTGATCGCGTACTGGGCGGGGGGGTTGTTCCTGGCTCTTTGGTGTTAATTGGTGGCGATCCGGGCATTGGTAAGTCAACGCTGCTGCTGCAAACGGCGAATCAGATGTCGCAGATGTATCGCATTCTCTATGTCTGTGGGGAAGAATCGGGACAACAAGTGAAACTGCGAGCTTCGCGTTTGGGTGTTAGCAACCTGAATCCGGATCGGGAAAAAAACGGCGATCGCGTGTCTCTCCAGCCAGAAATAGAGGCATCTGTAGAGACATCTGTAGAGACTCCGGTGACATCTATCTCAGCGGGTGCGGATCTGTATGTGCTGGCGGAAACCGATTTAGAAGAGATTATCAGGGAGTTGGAATCTCTGAAACCGAATGTGGCAGTAATTGATAGCGTGCAGACGATTTACTTACCGTCTCTAACGTCGGCAGCGGGATCGGTGGCGCAGGTGCGGGAATGTACTGCTGCATTGATGAAGGTGGCAAAAAGAGAGAGTATCACCCTGCTGATTGTGGGACACGTTACTAAGGAGGGCGCGATCGCTGGGCCAAAAGTCCTAGAACACCTAGTAGATACCGTATTGTATTTTGAAGGCGATCGCTTTGCTTCTCATCGGCTTCTGCGTTCTGTTAAAAACCGCTTCGGCGCAACTCACGAAATTGGCGTTTTTGAAATGGCAGATCGAGGACTCCGAGAAGTTTCTAATCCCTCGGAGTTATTTTTGGGCAATCGGGACGAAGTGGTTCCGGGTACCGCCCTTGTCGTCGCCTGCGAAGGCACTCGCCCGATTGTCGTGGAACTGCAAGCCTTAGTGAGTCCAACCAGTTATAGTTCCCCCCGCCGCTCAACGACGGGTGTTGATTACAACCGACTGCTACAAATTTTGGCAGTATTAGAAAAACGAGTCGGCATCCCTTTATCTAAATTAGATTCTTATGTGGCTTCAGCGGGCGGTTTGAGTGTAGAAGAACCCGCTGTTGATTTGGGAATGGCGATCGCAGTTGTGGCTTCTTTTCGCGATCGCGTCGTCGATCCCCGCACTGTCTTAATTGGCGAAGTTGGCTTAGGCGGACAAGTCCGCGCTGTCTCCCAAATGGAACTGCGCCTGAAAGAAGCCGCCAAACTAGGCTTTAAGCGAGCAATTGTCCCCAAAGGGCAAACTTTCCCAGAATTGGGATTAGAAATTGTACCCGTCGCCAAAGTTATCGATGCCATCATTGCTGCTATCCCAGCCTCTCATCATCATGATGATGAAGAAATGCTAGATGATGATGATGAATAGACGGCATTAAGGTGCAAGTGGTAGCGCTTGGGGAATGATGCGCGATCGCCTTTATTGCGTTTTCTAGGCATCTTGTATCATTTTGGAATCTATCCATTTCACCAATTTTTGTAATATACGCTTTCTCAAAAACCGTTATTAAGCGGAACCAAGGAGAAAGCGAATATAGCAATTCTATTTAAGTTGTGAGCCAGCTCTTCAGATCCCCGACTTCTCTAGGAAGTCAGGGATCTCGCTTTCCCGCATCATTTAGGCTTGCTGTATATTGCCTCAAAAAATGAATTTATTTAAATCCCAAATTATAGAAATTTAACTTTCAATCCCTTAATAAAATAAACTTTTTATAAAACCAAATAGTTTTATTTGTTAATATTCATCGCAATTTTATCCGTAATATTACTGATGCACAAATAAAAAAAAATAGGCTGAATTGAGAAAAGGGTTAATAATAATTAACCGTCTGGGTGCAGATAATCGATCCTGTTACTGATGAAGAACTCTGGTAAACCTTAACAGAGAGTTACAGCCAATCCAGCACCCAGATTAAGTTTAATTTAGCAATGAATATTACTACCAAGAAAAACGCGTGGAAGCTTGAAAGCTCAGTTCCATTATGGTTTTTCGCTTTTGTTCCTTATAAAATAGGCGAAGGTCTACTAATTATACTAATGCCCCTATTTATCATTCAGGTAGTAGGGGGAACCGTCGCTGATGTCGCTAAAGTAAACTCACTGATCGCCCTAGTAGGTATGTTTGCCTTCATTTTATGGGGCAACCTATCAGATAAGATGGGCTATCGTACTCCCTTCTTGATATTGGGATTTCTGGGATTCACTCTCTGCACATCAATGCTCAGCTTTAGCGATAACCTCTCACAAGTATTAATTCTTGGCAGTGTGGGGGGCTTTTTCATGGCAACGATTACCCCAGTAGGTTCAGCATTGGTACTGGATAGTTTTCCCGAACAGGAGTGGCCTAAGTTTTTCGGTAAATTTTATCAGGTAACAGGATGGAGTTTTGTCGCTAGTGTTCTATTCGGGATGACCTGGCTCAACTTTGCTTCCAAATTCGTGAGTAATGTTGCAGCAATGCGCGGATTATTATTATTTGCAGGTGTTGTTTCGTCGCTGAGTTTACTTCTGTGCTTTCTTTGGGTAAAAGAACCGAAATTTGTTCGCAAACGCCGAAAATTTAATCCGAAACTGCTAGGACAATTGACTGTAGGAGTGATTGAAAGGCGAGCAGTTTTTTACCCATCTCGCGCCCTGTACTTTGTACTGCGCCCAAGCACTCTGAGCCAAGCGGTTCAGCCACTAGGAAGCCCTTTAGGGCGTTATTATCTATGTTCTTTACTATTTTTCGTTGCCATCAACCTGGTTATTGTGCCCTTCCCGGTTTTTCTCACCAACACATTAAAAGCTACGAATACTCAGGTATTCTTAATTGCCTTAGTTAAGTCAACAATAGAGTCTTGGTTGTACGTTCCTGTCGGTCATTGGGTGCATCAGCGACCTGGTATCAAACTCCAAGCGCAGGCTACCGCTCTCAGGGGTGGCGTTTTTGGAATTTTTGTCTTGTTGGCTTTAATTCCGCCTCAACCGAGCAGTCTGGCGTTCGTTGGATTAGCCCAGATATTAAGCGGTATTACTTGGGCAGCGATCGCTGTATCTAGTAGCACGGCAGTGGGTATACTGGCTGGCAAAGACAAGGAAGGTTCGGCAATTGGGTTTTACAACGCAATAATTGGGGCATCAGGCGCACTGGGTAGCTTGGGAAGCGGATACCTTGCTGCTACCTTTGGGTATAGCGTTTGTTTTGGGATAGGCGCACTATTGACAGCATTCACTGCATGGTTGCTTTGGCAACTACAGCCTGTTGTATTAGCCAAAACGTCCTGAGTGGCTTTTGGGCTTTGTAAATAGAAGATACTAGGCAACAATTTTTGAAATGACCGGGCAAGTGCAAACAAAGACAAATTCTTGAGCGCGATCGCTTGCACTCTGTCTGATTCTGTCTGATGAGGATGCGATCGCATCGCCCCAAATTGTTTCTTGTCTATTTTTATACAACTGTAACTAAATAAACACCTGTCCTCATTTACATCCTGCCCAAGTTTGATATTCTGCTAACCACAAAAACAAATCGAAGAATACGGAAGCTTTATCTAATCTTCATAATTTAGTTAAGTATTAATATTCAGTAAAACTCCTTAAAGCCAAGGAAATAGCAGCTTTATAGTTTTACCTACTCTATTTGTAGGTAAATCAAGATATTTTTTTGATAAAGATTCCGTGAACCTACTGGGAATTCATAGCAAGCTATGTAAGTATTTTTAAGTAGACGCCTGTATTTTATAAATATTATGTACAACTCTTCCGAAAGCTCACCTTTAAGCACACGTACAAATTTTGATACGCACAGTGGATGGATTTTGGGAAACCCCATGCAAATCAGCCGACGCAACCGCCGCTTGCTCTTTTGCGCGTTCCTGCTTTTAGGGTTTGTAGGGTGTGTTTTTGGAATATTGCTGGGAGCGGGTCTGGATATTGGAAAAGCTATACTGGCATTTATCGTCTTGTGGGCAGGATTGTGTACTCTTAGTGCCCGCTAAGCGTAAAACGAGAACGATTTTATAGGTCTAGTAGGAAATTGAGCAGATTTTACTCAATTTGCCTAAATAAAGACCTAAATAAAGAAAAGAAGCGCTCAGTTTGCATTCAAAAATTCCAGATATCCATTGCTGAGTTCTTTTACGGCTAATTCATAAAATTGCTTGCCGTGTTCGGGTGTTGCCAAAGCGGGATTAGAACCCATACGCCCATCGGGATAACGGTTACGGAAATCAGTAGCACCATAAATTGGGTGTCCAGAAGCGACTTGATCTGAGAGGGGCGCTTGTTTAATGGCTTCTGGATAGACGTACTGAGTGAGGGCAACTTCACTAGGGGTGGCATGAGAACCTTCTTGGTCTTTATATAGCTCTTTTGCCAGCTTGTAGACAGAACTGCACATGAACCAGTTGCCGACTTGACACTGCACTAACTGGGCATTAGGAATATTTAAATCAGCTAAATGAGCGTAAGTTTCCGAGAAAGCCGCCTTTAGCGTCGCAATATTACCGCCGTGACCATTAATAAAGAAAAATTTGGTAAATCCAGCCTTAGCTAAACAGAGGATATAGTCTCGAATTAGCTGAATCATGGTGCTGGGGCGCAGGCTAATTGTGCCAGGAAAAGCCGTATGGTGCAGCGCCATGCCAACATTGATAGTAGGGGCTACCATTGCGTCAATCGCTTCGCCGACCCCGCGCGCGATCGCTTCTGCACAAATTGCATCTGTCCCAATCAACCCAGTTGGCCCGTGTTGCTCTGTCGAACCAATCGGGAAAATTATCCCCTGAGAACGGTTGAGATAGACTTCTACTTCAGGCCAGGTACTTAAGTGCAGCAGCATAATCAGAATAATCAGAAATGTTGGGCGATCGCTAAAGATAAATTTGGGCGAAACAGCGCACCGACTCCATCCTAGCTGGGTTGAGGGGTCATGTACTCGAAAAGGAATCTCTGAGGCAGCAATTTTGTTGTATGAATGAGGATGGAATTACACTCTCAAGTTCCCCAATTATGCTTTCCCTCGACCTCCCGAAGAACCCATCTAGTCCAGAATTAGGGCGAACGAGCCAGATCTTAATTGTTGAAGATGAGGATCTCATCCGGGAAATGATAGTTTTGGCTCTAGAAGAGGAAGGTTTCGAGGTGGTAACAGCCGCCGATGGGCGTACCGCTTTGACATTTCTTCAGGGTGAGACCCCTGCTACGGTAGATTTCCCCTTTGACCTGATTATTCTCGATTTAATGCTTCCTCAGGTCAATGGCTTGGATCTTTGTCGCTTGTTACGGTATCAAGGAAATCCAGTCCCGATTTTGATTCTCAGTGCTAAAGCAACTGAAACTGACCGAGTTTTAGGTCTAGAAGTGGGAGCGGATGACTATTTAACCAAGCCATTTAGTATGCGGGAGTTAATTGCCCGTTGTCGTGCCTTATTGCGACGCCAACGACTTGGCGGATTGCCCCAAGCGCCAGTGCTGCAATTCAAGGATGTGACGCTTTATCCCCAAGAGTGTCGCGTGATTGTTCGGGGCGAGCAAGTTAACCTATCACCCAAAGAATTCCGCTTGCTGGACTTATTTATGAGTTATCCGCGTCGAGTTTGGTCGCGGGAGCAGTTGATCGATCAGGTGTGGGGTCCAGATTTTGTGGGGGACAGTAAAACAGTAGACGTTCACATTCGCTGGTTGCGAGAAAAATTAGAACGCGACCCTAGCCAACCAGAATACGTAATTACGGTACGTGGGTTTGGTTATCGGTTCGGCTAAAAGATGCAATATGAAGAAGGAAGTATGAATTTTCAACCTTCCTTCTTCATCAGTAGAGGGGCACAACTAAACATGGCTGGTAGCGGTCGATGGTTGAGAGGTGCTGTTTTTATGAATCACTCCCCCCAACCATTCCCATCACCTTACGTTTATTGACACCCACCTCTACTAACTTTGTATTTTCAACTGATAGCTTAAATGACCCTCATCGCATTTTTTGTGGGGCTAACTTTAGGAATTGGGTTTTGGATCTGGCGGCGGAACAAGCTTTACCGCCAGTTAGAGCAAATTCTTGGGTTGCTACCTTCAAGTGTAATTGGGGTATCTTTACCGCTGGTTTCGCAGCTACGCAGTGGAATTGCTTTGGCAAATCAGCAGTCTCTTCAGCTAAAGACGCAGTTGCAAATGAATCAAGAGATTCTGCAAGTGGCACCCATCGGCTATCTAGAGGTGGATGAAGAAAACCAGTTGATTTGGTGCAACGAGCAAGCCCGCATTTTATTAGAGCTTCATCGATGGGAACCGGGACAGGTGCGTTTGCTGCTGGAGTTAGTGCGATCCTATGAACTCGATCAGCTAATTGAGCAAACTCGACACCAGCAAAAGCCTTGTGAACAAGAGTGGGTATTTCACCCAGATTGTTCGGATGCAGCGGTAATTGGGGAGATGCGATCGCTTACTTTACGCGCATCTAGCTTGCCCTTAGCCTACGGACAAGTGGGTGTATTTCTAGAAAATCGCCAACCTTTAATCGAACTTTCCCAATCGCGCGATCGCTGGGTTTCTGATTTAGCCCACGAACTCAGAACCCCCCTCACCTCCATCCGTTTGGTAACGGAAACCTTGCAAAAACGCTTGCAGTCTACAAAAGAGCGCTCATTAATTGACCGCCTCCTGCCAGAAGTCAACAGACTAATGAACCTAGTTCAAGACTGGCTAGAACTAAGCCACTTAGAGCAAGATCCCAGCAAACACCTCACCCTAAAATTAGTAGAACTGCGAAGCTTAATTCACTCTGCCTGGGAAACAATAGAGCCTTTAGCACGACAAAAGCAACTCAGCTTCAGCTATTCTGGTTCCGACACCTTACTCATCAAAGCCGACGCATCTCGTCTCACCCAAGTATTTCTCAACTTACTCGACAACAGCATTAAATACAGTCCCCTTGAAGGGGCTATCCGTGTTGAAGTAAATCTTATTCCGAATAAGGATATCCCTAACTTGGTTCAGATCAATATTATTGATTCAGGGATTGGGTTCCCTGAGTTCGATTTACCCCATGTTTTTGAGCGGCTCTACCGAGGAGATCCCTCCAGGCGGCGTCAGCACAACTCCTCTGGAACTTCTGAAGAATTGTCAGTTGTAGTAACGACTGGCAGCGGTTTAGGCTTAGCGATTGTGCGGCAAATTGTCATCGCTCATGGCGGCTCCGTCAAAGCGAAGAATCATCCAGAAACCGGCGGCGCATGGCTGCAAATTGAATTACCTTCCTTTCAATCCCCGCTTGAAATTTAAGGTTAGCCATCGTTGCAGTTTCGATATTCACTTTGAGTTTTTTGCACCATTTAGGAAAATTAGTATTAACCAATCATGCTAGTCAGACAGAACCCACAATTTAAAAGGGTTCTGAAACACTAAGATGACCAAAGTATGATTCGACTAAATGATTTTTCAAGGGTTTCAGCGACTGAACTTGGATCGTTAAGTTATTAACTGTACCTTCCAAAATCAGCCCCTAGAGATTACATCTATCCTACGATAGGTTTTCATTTAGTCTATATGCATACAGCCAAATCAACAAATTTAAGCCATCTTAGAGAGTACAGTCGTTTTGTTTTTCTACCAGCAGAGGTGAATGCTTTCCTCTAAACACGTGCATACGGAACGGATACACTTCGATCGCAGAACTAGGGGCTTATTAAGGGATGTTTTGCGAATGGGAGCCTTAGTAGAAAACTCCTTTCGCCTCTCGCATCAAGCCTTGTTTTCCCGTAACCTGGCAGCCGCTAGGGAAATTCCCTTATTGGATAAACAAATTGACCGATTTTATCGCCAAATCGAGCTAGATTGTGCAACTTTAATGACCCTGGAAGCTCCGGTTGCACAGGATTTGCGTTTACTCAGTGCTTGTATGCAGCTGGTGCGAGACTTAGAACGCATTGGTGATTACGCCAAAGACCTAGCAGAAATTGCGATTAAACTCTTTCCTTACCCGCCTCATTCTTGCCTACCGCAGATTGAGGTAATGTCCCATCATGCTCAAGCCATGCTGGCGTCGAGTTTAGTCGCGCTGGCAGATTTGGACGCAGCCGCCGGGAAAGCTGTCAAGCAGCAAGACGATGCCGTGGATAGCGCTTACGAAACGGTTTATCAAACCTTAGCCTTTCAGCGGGATATCAAAGGGGTGGTTGAACCGATTCTGTTGATGGGGTTGATCATTCGGCATTTGGAACGAATGGCAGACCACGCCACCAATATTGGTCAACGAGTTGCCTACATTGTCACGGGAACCAGGTCTTAAAGGCTACAGTCACGGCACGGCAGTGCCCATACTGATTTAAGAGTAAGCTTGCACTCATATAGCATTTTTACTTGCGTTCTATACAGTTCGCGATAAGGGTCTACAGCTAGCTACCTGTAGACCCCTATCGCTGTATTTCCCTCTCATTGAGAAGTGATATAACTGTTACCCTCACTGCTGCTAATGGACTGCATCACTATTACGCTGACACAGTTAACCCGTATTTTGAAGGCAATGGCGGTGGCAATAATGCCCTATCCCGCTTTGCCGAACGCAACCCCATTTATCGGATTGGATCTTTGGGTGCTGGTGTCGGCTTGAACTACAAGATTAGCAACGCTCTGAAGTTGGACTTAGAGCTGATTTATAAAGTAAATCTGAAGACAGGGAGTGGATAGCAATGCCGCCAATACCATAAGTGGATGTTGCCTAAAACTGCGGCTATGACTAGAAAAGCCTATAAAAGCG